>QMZD01000280.1 GCA_003662985.1 Archaeoglobales archaeon
ATCCTCCGAAGTGTTATAATGAATACAAATATGTATTATCCAGTAAGGGAGAGGTAAGATGTATTTCAGCATTAAGACGGTTGCGAAACTCACAGGGGCGACGATACGGCAACTGGGGTATTGGGATAAGATAGGGCTGATTAAACCCTCAATAGCACAGGCTGAAGGAAGAGGAACCCGCAGACTTTACTCCTTTGTGGATATCGTTCAGATCAAAACCGCAAAGGCACTTCGGGACCAGGGCATAAGCCTGCAGAAGATCCGAAAATGCGTAGCTTTTCTGCGAAAGCACACCCCTGAAATAGAACATCCGATGGCTGGGTTAAAACTCCTGACGGATGGTAAAACGATATTCATACTGACCGCCGATAAGAACGTCATCATGGATACTCTCGCTGCTGGACAATTGGTTATGAGTATAGCTGTTGGCAAACTAGCAAAGGAAACACAAGCACAGGTTGAGAAGTTAGCGCAGAAACACCAAGTCACAGTAGCCGTTGACGATTTTGAGTATCAGGTCATCGTTGAGCCTGACCCAGATGCTGGCGGGTATGTTGTTTACTGTCCGGCTATAAAGGGATGCGTTTCTCAGGGAGAAACCATCGAAGAGGCGTTAGAGATGATAAAGGATGCCATCGCCGCTTGCAATGAAGTGTTAGAAGAGAGAAAAACCGATGTCCAAGCTGCCTAGAGGGATAAGAAGGGAAAAGGTGATAAAGGCTTTCAAGCGTGCGGGGTGGAAAGTGAGACCTACCAAAAAAGGCAAGAGGCACACCGTCATGGTTAAAGAAGGGGAGCAAGCGATATTATCCATCCCACGCCATAAGGTCATTAAGCCTGGAACATTGAGAAGATTGCTAGAAGATGCAGGGTTAACGGTAGAAGAATTCCTAGAGCTATGCAGATAATACCCTGCTCATCTTGCCTGCAGCCTTTCCCCTGAAAGAGTAGCAATAGCCAAGGTGCTAGAGGAACGGGAGAAGGAAAAGGCGGCGCAGAGGAAAGCTGAGGGGCAAAGGAAAGGTGGAAAAGAGAGGTGGAAAGCAAAGGAGGAGGGCAAGGAAGAGCTTCCCCGTAAATTACGGAAAAGCAAAAAGCACCAGAGGGAATCTAAGGCTATTGCCGCCAAGAAAGTAGGCTGGTCTCGCAAGACCTACGAGAAGGCTAAGGAGATAGTTGAGGCTGCCGAGAACAGTAGACAGATTTTTAAAAAGCTGGTAAAATTCGTTGGCAAAATCAAAGTATTATCTGTCACGTCTCTCTTGAACAGGCTCTATCATGAGCTTGGGCACATCAATATTTCTTTCTTCCATATTCATTGGCTTGGTCATTCTTCTCGTTTCCACTAAACATCGTTGGTTAAACTGGAATTGGAGGCGGATAGTCAAAGCGTGTGTCAAAGGCACAGCTATATTTGTTGGCGTTGTAGGATTCTCTTTAGCAATAATCTATGTAGCAGTTCAGTTTACACAACATCATAAACGTCCTCAGAGGATTTCCCAACTATGGGGAATCCGATTAGGAACCACGAAAGATGATGTCCTGTTTTTAAAAGGGACACCTTCAGAAGTAGATGGAGATTCGTGGAAATACTATCTCTCTGATGGTTATTACACGATTGGGTTCGACAATAACAGCGTCAGATATATTATCTATACTGCGAAGATCGGCAAATGGTCACATCCCTCTGTTAATGGTATAACCATAGGCTCCACATCAGGAGAAGTTATTGATAGGCTAGGTGTTCCGCCTCATATTGAAAGGTCTAAAAGCGGATTATCAAGATTTTATATATATGATCATCTCAATTTGATCCTTCATTTAGAGAGAAACCAAGTAGTATCCTTCGGAATAGGGGAAATATCTTTGCCTTGAGCTTACTGCTATCTTACTGTTCTCCCCACAGTTGGGGGCTTCCAGCTAAAGCACATTATACCCGCACTCGACATCCTCAGCATAATGTTGTATTCTCACCTTGTAACAACCTTGAAACTGATATGAAACTATCTGATACAGACATGAAAATGGGACGACGCCTTACAGTTAAAGAATTCGCCGAACAGACCGGTCTCAGTCGTGTAACAGTCTATCGTTACATCAAGCAGGGAAAGCTAGATGCTGAAAGGGTTAACGGCGTTCTCTACGTGATACAACCTGAAACTCAGAATGAAAAAGATGTAAAAGAGCCTGAAACAGCACCCGACATTACCATAGTTAAACACCTACAAAATCAGAACGACAGCCTGAAACAACAAGTAACAGACCTGAAACAGAAGCTGTTACTCGCTGAAAACACCATTGAAACTCTCAGAAAACGGGTCGCTGAACTCGAAGCCGATAAAGCTTATCTCCAAGAGAGAATCGTCGCTCTTGAAAAGCTGCTCGAATCCCTCACACCTAAGGCTCTTCCTAAGCCGCCACTAAGGGAGAGGATAAGGAGGTTATTTAAGCGAAGAGGGTAATATGGCTAGGTTCATCACCTTTGTCTCAATTCACTAAGGAATAGCAGGAGGATATCATGAGGCATACGCGTAAGGTGATGTTCGGGATTTTAGTTTTGCTTCTCTTCGCCTATAGTAACGAAGCACAGCAAGGAGAAAATCATTCGCTAGAGGCGCTAGAGAAGAGAGTTGCGAAACTGGAAGCCAATGTAGACCTATTAGCCCAAGCATTCTTAGATCTGAATAGCGAGCTGAATAGCAAACAACATGAAGAGTGTGTTTTTGACCTTAGTAACCCCCAAGAGCTAACATCCTTCAAACGAATTGATTCACCTGTGGGGAACTTTTACATATCCATAGAAGACATTAAGCCTTATCTCGATGGATACAAGGTAAGAATCAAAATTGGAAATCCCTCCTTAGCAGCTTTTGTAGGTTTTTCCATGCGAGTTGACTGGGCAGGAAAAATAGAACCACCGCCTCCGTCTCTAACTCGCAGCGAAGTGGCAAAGTGGTTGGAAACGGCTGCTTCTACGTTTCAACAGAAGACCTTTTCCTTCCCCCACAAACTTGAACCAGGAACGTGGACATTCGTTGAATTGGTATTAACCCCAGCGCCTAAAAAACTGGGACGTATAGGGTTTAGCCAACTTCAAACTCCAACTGTGGAATTACTCCAACGGAAAGAGTAAGAAACTTCGTTTATCCAAGAACTGTGGGAAAATCATTCCCACCTCGACAATCCCAGCCCTTGTTGCAACGCTTCCAGCACCAACTCCTTTATCGTTGCCCTTCTCCTCGCCCTCTGACGCCACTCCAGCTTCTTCTTCATCCTCTCGCTCAGATCTTCAAAACACAGGATGCTCCCCTCTATCAGCCGCCTCAGGTAATCACTCTGTGATAACCCCAGCTCCTCCGCATCAGACTTCAGCTTATTAAG
>QMZD01000281.1 GCA_003662985.1 Archaeoglobales archaeon
AAATCAAATTTAACCTTAAAAGTGCACCAAGCCGAGTGGCATGTTCGGGGCCTTACATATCACTGCCGCAATCTTATCAGACATTATAATGTGATAGCCCAGGATGTATCTAAACGTGCTAGTGTAGGTGCAGACGTAGTTATAATGTACGAACCAGCAGTTCAAAAGTTGATGTTTGAGTTCTACGCTCTTGTTAACCTTGCACGCATCAGTTTGGATAATCTAAGGAACTTATCTCCTGTTTTTGTAACACCATATAATCAGCTTCCAAAGTCAATAACCAACTACAAGCCAGGTTCCACGAACTGTCCCATTTACGAAAGACTTGCGAAAGAACCCATACTGGCCTATCTAGTCGATATACGTAATTGTATAGTCCATTACAGAACGTTTGCAACGAGTGACAATGCTATAGCGACAGCAGAGGGGGTAGAAGAACTACCGGTTTTGGATGAGATAGATTTTACAGAAGGCGTGGCTAAATTTTATTTTCGATACACTGGCGGAAAATTTGTATTAAATATCTATCTACCAGACGTAATTTTTGTACGAAAACCTTCTGGAGAGAAAAAGTTAGCAGAATTCACTTACAAAAAGCGTTACAACTTACTTAGCCAAAGTATGCAATTTGTCAGACTTGTAGTATACTCTACTATCGAGGCACTGGAACTTTTAATAAATCCGGGTAGCCCTACCTTCTTTTACAATCGAGTTAGATGAAACCTTTAGTGAATGGATCAAAATCCTATGAACCTGTTCAGGACATTAAACTCAGTTTTTAGTTCAGAAAAGTGTATATATTTTCAATTCAATAAAATCGTCAATGGTATCTGTTACTTTTTATGGGGGAGTAAATGAAATCGGTGGTAACAAATTCCTCCTCGAAAGCGAAAATACCAGAATTTTCTTAGACTTTGGTAAAAATTTTGCCAAAGAGAAGCTGTTTTTTGAGGAACCATATATTAAAGCAAGAGAGGAGAGTCACCTTCTTAACTTAGGTATCCTCCCAGCTATAAAGGGCCTATACAAAAATGATCCAGAAAATTATGAGTTGGATGGAGTTTTGATAAGCCATCCTCACGTCGATCACTACGATGCCATTCGATTTATAAAAGATGATTTTCCCATCTATTGCGGAGAAGATACGAAAAGTGTTTTGTTAGCCAGAGAGTTCTCATCTCAATCTATAGGCTTAGGTTATGAGGTGGCTAAATTAACCTCAAAAAGTGAAGAGATATTCAAGGAATTTCATACCTTCAGCTCCTCTCAGATCAACGAAATTGGAGATTTAAAATTCGAAGCCTATAGCATAGATCACTCAGTTCCTGGATCTTATGGATTCATAATCGAAACTTCCGGTGGAAATTTAGTTTATACTGGAGATTTCAGGCTTCATGGTTCAAAAGGGAGTAAAACACTTGAGTTCGTAGAGATGGCAAAAGAATCTGAACCGGAAATTCTGTTTATTGAAGGTACACATCTGTGCGAGTGTAAGCCCTCTAGTGAAGATGAAGTAAAACAAAAAGTTAGCCAGATCGTATCCTATACAAATGAACTTGTTCTTGCTGGATTTGCTACCGCCGATGTTGATAGGATGAAGACATTTTATGAAGTTGCCGAGGAGTGTGGTAGGAAACTTGCAATCTCTACAAAACAGGCTTATATAATTCACAAACTATTTGAGCATGAAGAGCTTGAGCTGTTCTCTCTAAACGATCCGAATGTGCTTATCTTTCAAAGAGAGAAGAAATCCTACAGACAGTATGAGAAAGAGCTGCAAAAAGAGTACGAAAATATAGTGAACGCTACTGATATATCTCCAATACAAAAAGAGGTTATTCTGGTAGCATCGCTATACGACATGAACGAGGTTGCTAAGATTAAACCAAATCCGGGAAGTTCTTATATTCTCTCTCAGAGTGAACCCTTCGATGAGGAGATGGAGATTCACTATGATAAGCTCTTGAACTGGCTAAGTTACTTAGGCATCCCCCTTTATCAGGCTCATGCTTCTGGACATGCTACCCCTCATGAGATAAAATGGGTTATTGGCGAAATATCGCCTAAGAAGGTTGTTCCGATCCATACAGAGAGACCTGAACTATTCGAAAGATACGTCTCGGACTTAGATATTGAAGTTGTACTGCCTAAAGAAGGTGGAAAATTTGAATTTTAACTAAAGCTTTTGATCGATAATATTTATCTCTGTTTTCTAGGCCTAGTATTTGAAACGAGACTTTTTAAGCTCACTCCAGTCTCTTATAGCCAACAACCCAGTGTTAACTTATCTTCTCAACCACGAGCCTATTACCTTCAATGATAACATTGACTTGCTCTCCATCCTTGAAAGGAAACCTATCATCTTTAGCTACATCAGCTGGAATAGTTAGATATCTAGTGTTTGCATTTCCAATTCTGATGATTTTGCCCACAGCTTTCTTGACCATATTATCACTACTTAGTAAATCACACAGTAAACTATATATACTTTAACTTAGTAAATTACTAAGTATAATACAAAGTAAAATACTCAGTAATGGATTGAGGAAAGAAGTTGAAGAGCTACTGCAAAAGTACTATCCAAGTCAGCTTGATGACGAACTTCGCACGACATGCCCCTTCTATGAACAAAGGAAAAACTTTACATCCGCTTACAAAGAGATACACGACCTTGGAAAGGCCAGAGTTCTTGAAAGGCTTCAAGTTGAACTGGAGGACCTTTGCATTGAGGGAGAAATCGAACTTGACTACGGCAGAGTTGACGGTGGAGCGAAAAAACTTATGGTTAAAAATGAGGGGAGATACATTGCTTTAATTGAAGTCAAGAGCGGTGGAATCAAACTCGTTCAGCCATCGATTTACACGTATCTGACCGGTGTCCCAACTTTGCTTGCGGAGCTGAAAACAGGAGATGTACACAAAATCGATTTTGAAACCGCTGAAAGTGTGGTATTTGAGCTTTTGATGCACATCAAAGACAAAGAAAGGCTGAGAAAGGCCGGTAAGAAAGTGCCTGGATCAGAATGCATGTTCTGCAGGAGAGAATGCGAATACAAGAAAGAAATAAAGACAAATGATCCAGTCAAGAACCTGCAGATTGTGTTAGGTAACGCAGCTCCAGTCGCTGTAAAACTGGCAAACACAATCAGAGAGATGATTGAAAAAGAAAAACAGCTGTATGGCACTAGATAAATTTGAAAAGATACACAACGATTTGAATGGAATTCGTTCGGAGAAGAAACAAATAACTGCAGCAATCTATGCAAGAGTCTCTTCACCCAATCAGCTTTACAACTACAGCTTGGATGAACAAGTTAGAATTTGCAGAGAAAGATGCGAGTTAATGGGCTGGAAAGTCAGGTATATCTTCAGAGA
>QMZD01000282.1 GCA_003662985.1 Archaeoglobales archaeon
ATAAAAGATCTTGCGGAAGAACTGAACAATGCTGCTGAAGAGATTCTGGGTAAAAGCCCTGGCATAGAATTTATTCCAAACCCCAGAAAGGAGAAAGAAGAAGCCGAATACAAATTCGATAATTCGAAGTTCATGAAAGTTTTGGGAAAACCGAAGCATGAAAAGATGGCAGAAACTCTGAACGATGTTGTAGGAAGGCTTAGCGAATACTCCGAAGTTATTAATTCGTATAAAGATGCATTCATTAAAAAGTGAAAAAAGTGATTTTAGTGTGACAGGGTGATAATTTGAGGATACTGGTTACAGGAGCAGCAGGATATGTTGGAGGACACCTGATAAACTCTCTTTTGCAGGATGAGAGATTTGCCGATTATGAAATCCTCGGTATTGATAACTTCAGCGTTGGTAAAAAAGAGAACTATGATTTAATACGAAAAAATGGTAGAGTGACTCTCGAATACGGAGACATTTGTGACAGCGGAATAAAAGAATTCCTAAAAGACGTAGAGATCGTGTATCACCTGGCGGCCATATCTGGTGTGGCAGCTTGCAACAAATATCCTGAACTTGCTCTTAGAGTGAATGTGGGAGGGACGCTAAATCTGCTTGAACAGGCAGTAAAGAGCGATGTCGAGTACTTCATTTATCCATCAAGTGCGGCGGTTTATGGCGAAATCGAGGAGGAGCTGGCGAGAGAGAATCTTCCTTTAAATCCTTTGAACAAGTATGGGGCGATGAAAGCAAGTTGTGAGGCTCTTTGTAGAGGATATTACAACTCTCATGGGTTAGGTACAATCGTTCTGAGATTTACGAACATTTATGGCGTTGGTACTTATCCAAAATGGAGAACAGCTGTGACGAATTTTATTAAGAGGGCATTGAGTGGTGAAAATCTGATCGTTCATGGTAGTGGTGAGCAGAAGAGGGATTTCATTCACATCGATGATGTTGTTGAAGTCTATAAATTCATAATAAAACCGCAAGCAAAGGGTGGAATTTTCAATGCTGGAAGCGGATACGTCGCGAGTATCAGAGAGGTGGCAGAAACCGTACTTGAAATCGCAAAGAGAGAGGGAAAAGAGATCGGTATTGATTTCGTAAAACCGAGGGAGTCTAAGGAGAGGACATTTGGTTACGATATCTCTAAGCTTAGGTCTTTGGGCTTTGAAAGTAGGTTTGATCTTAAAAAAGGAGTAGAAAAGACATTTAAAGACGTTAAGAGGATTATTAAAAAGGGCTATGAGGAATTCCAGAGAGAAATATGAAGTGAGCAAAAATGATACTTATAACCGGCGGTAACGGTTATATTGGCACGGAAATTGCAAAAATTCTCCTCAAAAAAAGAGAGGATTTTAGAATAATGGATAATCTCTCCGGTTCAAATCCCCTCAACTTACTCTATTTAAACCGGATCGATTTTTTCTGGGGAGATGTGAGAAACGATGAAGATTTGAGATTAGCATTCAAAGATGTAGAAATCGTTATCCACCTCGCAGCAAAGCTTCCCACTACTCCTGGACTGCTTGACAAGGTGGAGGAGGTTGCCAAGATTGAAGAGATAAATTATTCTGGCACCCTAAATGTCTTGGAGGAGGCACGGAGGAAAGACACAACCCTGATTTTCGCTTCTACTTGCAACGTTTATGGAATTGGAGAAAATATCAGCGAAGAGAGCAAACCGAATCCCCTGAACCCCTATGCAGAATCGAAACTTGAGGCTGAGAAAGCATGCATCGATTATGTCGAAAAATACGGCATGGACATAAAAATTCTGAGGTTGGCCTCCGTTTACGGCTTTAGCCCTGGAGTTAGGTTCAATCTCGTGGTGAACTATTTTGTCCTGAGAGGATTGCTCGGCTATAAGCTTGCGGTCTTTGGGAATGGTGACAACTGGAGACCCTTTATTCACGTCCATGATGCAGCTACGGCTTTCCTGCATCTCATCGATAACGGAAAAAGAGGAGAGATTTACAACGTCGCAGAAAGCAATCTGAGAATAATTGATGTCGCTAAGACTGTTAAGAAAAATGTAAATCCTCAGATAGATATAGAACTCGTAAGAGAAATTAAACCGGAATTTAGTTACAGTGTTGATTCTTCAAAATTTCTAAAAACAGGCTACAAATTCAGGCATAACTTCGAATCGGGAATATTGCATCTCGTGGAGAAGCTAAAAAGCCTGAAAAGTCAGAAGATCTAGAATTTGATCCTGTTATAAAACTTCATCTAACTAAACTTCTAAAATACACGACATCTTCTCTTTTTAACCCTCCAATGGCAAATAACAAACCGAAATAAATCACCATCACCAGAATTACCTCTACTACTCCAGTAAAAAGTGATCTCGGTTCAGGAAGCAGAATTAGAATAACAAACATTATAACGGATGAAAATATGGGTCGCAAGGTTACCGAAAAATCTGTTTTAATCCCAAAAATTTTCCATAGTAGTAAAATAACTGAAACGATTAGGAAAAATCTTGAAATTACTGTAGCTAGGGCAGCTCCGGCAATTCCCATTGACAAAATCAAAATATAATTCAAAACGACGTTTAAGATCATGCTGGCAGTTATTATCGAAGCAGAAATATCTGCTCTCTCTTTGGAGTTGAATATCGTTATGAGATAGTTAAAAGCTCCTGGAATAAGGGCGAAAGCCAGAATCATCATTGCTGGAATAGCATAAAGATAGTCCGTTCCGTAAACGACCGTTATCAATTCTTTAGAAAGATAAAAAACTCCCAAAGCTGCAGGAAATGCAATCATAGACGTATACTTGTTAAGCTTCTTCAGAGCGAACATTATTTCCCGATTTGACATCTGGGTAAAAGACGGGAACAAAACAGTTGCCAGCGAAGAGGTTAACCCGACTATTGCAAAGACTATTGTGTAGGATGCTCTATAAAATCCGACAAAGGTTGAACCGAGGAAGTAACCAATCATCACACTGTCAACATACGCATATATTATTCCTGAAACGCTCGCTATAGTCATAAAACCAATGAATTTTCTACTTGACCTATCTGCCTCACTTCTCTCACCCATTAAGTAGTCTTTATATCTTAAGAAGGCGAAGCAGAGGAGTAAAAGGAAAGAAACTAAATGCGCAATTGAGTATCCTGCAAGTGCTCCAATGGCAAGGAATGTTAGGGCTAAAGGCAGCCCAATAACCCATCTCGAGACCTCATATATGGATTGCCTCAAAAACAGATATTTGAACTCCTGCAAACCCATGAAAAATGAATTGAAAAAGTTTGACAGGGAGGCAAAGAAGATTATCCCTCCTGCAAGCATGAAAGGGGTCGCAAGTTTTTCGTCTCCAAAAAGAAGAGCAAGATTTCTAGAAAAAAGAACTAGAATTGATGTAATAA
>QMZD01000283.1 GCA_003662985.1 Archaeoglobales archaeon
GGGTTGTCAGTGTAGGCTATTAACCCAAGTTCAGGCAGATTCGTTTTTCCTATGATTACAGCTCCAGCCTTTTTAAGTCTTTCAATAATAACAGCATCCTCTTGCGGCACGTAATCTTCATAGAACTTGGATGCATAGGTCGTTCGAATTCCCTTTGTCTCAACGTTATCCTTGACCGCTATGGGCAGGCCGGCAAGAGGTTTGTCTTCCCTCTCAAGCTCTTTCTCAACCTCCTTAGCTTCCTTTACTGCATTTTCGTTGATGGTTATAAAGGCGTTTATCTTTGGATTTAGCTCCCTTATCTTTTCAAGATACATTTCGACTACTTCACTTGCCTTCAAATCACTTTTTAATCTCTCAACAAGCTCAAAAGCACTCATCCAGAAATCCATTTTATCACCGTAATTAATTATCCTCGCTATTAGAAATAGTTAATTGTCAAAAATTAGGTATGACCTTATTCAAATTTAGATGTAACCTTTTCAAATCTTTTTAGCCTTAATCTTTGAGCCTAATTCTTATCTTGGTCAGATTTTCCTTTATCTCAAACTTTTTATCCAACCCTTTCATTATCTCCTCCAGAAAAACCCTCATGAATTTTTTAATGTGGTCGCTTCCAAAAACCAGAACGTATTCATTGCTGCTTTTTCCCAGTCTGAAAAAGTTGCATGTTTCCAGTCTTTTCAGAATTTCTTCAACCTCCATTCCCGAAAACTGTTCAGCATGGTTTCTCGCTATTTCCCTATGCACTTCCCAGAACCTCTCATCCTTATGCTTTTCAACGATGTCAAGCAGATAACCAAGTGATCGAGATCTAAGATTACATGCTCCCCTTCGGCCAGCATCCCAACATAAATCTTCAATTTTCCATGTCATAATTCTCAAACTCCCGGAAAAGATGGTAAAATTTCAAGGCATTTCGAACTATCTCACTCTGGAAGAGTTTTTCCTCCTTGAGCTTCTCAAATATTTCAGCTGTCTCCTCATCAAAGGCTATCGTTGTCCGTATAGGATTCTTCATGTGAATTTCGTTTTCCAAACCGATTTAAAAATTTTGTGATTGATTCACAGCTTTTGTGAAATTTTATCAGTAATTAACCTATTTTGTTAAAAAATTTTTTAAGTCTAGGTGATTTTTCCAGAGCTGGGTGATGAATTATGGATTTAGGAAACACAGCTTGGATACTGGTATCAACTGCATTGGTGATGTTGATGACTCCAGCAGTCGGATTGTTCTATGGGGGGATGGTGAGGGGGAAGAATGTCGTTTCGATAATTTCGCTATCAATCATCTCTCTGGCCATAGTAAGCATTCAATGGATATTGCTCGGATACTCCCTTTCATTTGGGTCAGATGTTGGAGGGTTTATTGGGGGGCTTGAATACCTAGACTCAGCGGTGTCCAGGGCGAGCTAAACGGAATTCCACACCTCGCTTTCATGGCATTCCAGCTGGTATTTGCTGCAATAACCTTAGCAATTTTGACTTCGGCAATGGCAGAAAGGGTAAAAATAAGCTCTTTCATTCTGTTTGGCTTGCTATGGACAACCTGATCTACGATCCCCTCGCACATTGGGTGTGGGGAGGTGAGTGGCTGGCAAAACTTGGAGCTCTCGACTTTGCTGGTGGAACGGTTGTGCACATTAGCTCTGGTTTTTCAGCTCTCGCAATCGCATTAGTAATTGGCAAAAGAAGGGAATTCGGAGAGGTTTCCATCGAACCGCATAACATTCCGATGACCTTGCTTGGAGGGGCCTTGCTGTGGTTTGGATGGTTTGGATTTAATGCTGGCAGCGCTTTGGCAGCAGATTGTTTAGCTGCTAATGCTTTTGTTGTAACAAATACTGCTGCAGCCGCTGGAGCACTAGCATGGCTTTTTGCAAGCTGGTACAGTGGAAAACCGAGCTCCTTAGGAATGATAAGTGGTGCTGTAGCTGGGCTCGTGGCCATAACACCAGTAGCCGGTTATGTAGATGTCATTTCATCCATAGTGATAGGAGGTATCGCAGGAATAATATGCTACAGAGCTCTGCTTTTCAGAGTCAAAATCAAACTTGATGAAAGCTTGGATGCTTGGGCTGTACATGGAATTGGTGGCTTGTGGGGAGCAATAGCAACAGGGATATTTGCCACACCCGCTTTGGGAGTCTCAGGACTGATTTACGGAGACGTCAATCAGGTAGTCGTACAGATTACAGCAGCGATGGCAGCTGTAGCCTACGCCTTCATCGTAACGTATGTGCTTGCAAAGATTGTGGATGCAACGATTGGCTTGAGGGTGAGCGAGGAGGAGGAGTACGTTGGACTCGACATATCACAGCATGGAGAGGTTGCATACACCTAAGGTGAAAAAATGAAGAAAGTAGAGGCGATAATAAGGCAAGAGAGATTCGAAAGGATAAAAGAGGCACTTGAGAGGGCAGGGTTTATTGGAATGACTGTTACGGAAGTTAAGGGGGAGAGGGGAGCAGAAGGGGATCACACTGCAGTTCAGAGGGAGGGAGATGCAGGTTGATCTATTGCCTAAGACCAAGATAGAGTTGGTTGTTGAGGATGAGAAGGCTGATGAGGTTATTGACACGATAATAAAGGCTGCAAGGACTGGAAAGCCTGGAGATGGAAGGATATTCGTTATTGATGTGGAGAGGAGTATTAGAGTGAGGACGGGAGGGGAGAATGGGAAATAAGTTGACTCGGAATCTATTACGCGTCAAAGATTCCCTCTTGTTTTAATTTATTATTAACTCCAACCGATTTTTGGATGAATTAAGGTTTCACTAAGAGTTTCAGGTTCCAAAAAATTTTCAAAAATAAAATCTTAAAGAATGCATAATATTTTATAGTTTACTGTACAATATATAATGGTGATTGAAATGGATATAAACTTGGACGAATTTTTGGAGATGGAACATATCACTAAGGCATACGAAGTTGTTGGTGAGTGGGAATTCGTAATTGAGAATTGTCCAGAGAGGTTAAAAATCAAGGTCGTGAAACGCCCAGATGGCAAGTTTATCGGTATAGCCAACTTTTTAATACAGGAACCTGGAAGATCTAACCCTTATTTAAGCCATCAGATTAAAGACAGCGTTCATGATGCATTAAAAGAGTCTATTGCAGGGTTTTTAGCTAATTGGAACCCATCGCTTGCCAATCAAATAAAACTTTTCCCCTATGAGGGGTATTAATTTTTTTAATTTTTTAAGTTTTTAAAAGTTTATGACTCTTATAACTCTAATTTAACTTAAATGGGGTAATAAATTGTGCGTTACTACTCTTCCACCCCAGATGTAGAGATACCAAGTATGATCCCTGCAATAAACCTCGTTATGGCAGCCACCACAAACAAATACGA
>QMZD01000284.1 GCA_003662985.1 Archaeoglobales archaeon
ACAACGTATCTCTCGAGCTTTATCACCTTCAGTCTTCTTTGGATCTCGTTCTCGACTTCCTTGAGGGTGAGCTCGATAACACCATCACTCTGATGCTTTATGGCTGTCTCAATCCTCTTATCGAACATATCCTTCGTTAGTAGGAGGATTATGAGACAATCCTTTACCTTTGCGAGCAGGTTTAGGTCTCCGAGGAATGAGTTGACCTCTTCAAAATTGTAATTCATCAGGAAGTATGTTAGATTGTTTATTATCACTCTGTCGTAATTTCCTTTATTCAGTCTGTACTTTATCTCGCTGAGGTAGTCCCTTCTCGTACTCTTTATGAATGCCCTGACGTCTCCCTCTTCGAGAAGTGAAATTGTCCTGGGAGTGAAGAGGTCGAGGATCTCGAGGTTATCGCTTGCTGTGAAATCGAAATAGAGCTTCAGACTCTCTATAACCTCCCGTTCCGGGTAATCTGTGGTAACGTAAAGAACTTTTTCTCCCTTCTTTATTCCCTCTATTGAGATGTGAAATGTGAAGATCTCCCCTCCAGTCCCAGGTTCCTCTAAAATTAGGATGAGCTTCCCGGAAGGAAACCCTCCCCCAAGCTGAGAATCGAGTGATATTATACCACTGTTAAACAACCTCATTTGCATCACCTGAATATTGGTTAATTATTAATTTTTTCCAAATTAATCCAGATTTTTTAGTTAGTAGTTACACAGCATTTATAAAACTTCTTGTGGATGATGGTTCGATGGCTGATGTTGATATTGAAATCAAGTTCAATGAAAAAAATCTTGTTCCCGTAATAGCTCAGGATGTGGAAACCAAGGATGTACTTATGCTCGCCTATGCAAATGAACTGGCAATAAGGAAAACGATGGAAACCGGATATGCACATTACTGGAGTAGGAGTAGAAACTGCTTGTGGAAGAAAGGGGAAACCTCTGGAAACACCCAGAAAGTCCTGTCGATCCTCGTTGACTGTGATGGCGACGCTCTAATCTATTTAGTGAATCAGAAGGGTAACGCCTGTCACACCGGGGAGAGAACCTGCTTTTACAGAGTTTTATGGGGTGAAAGCGAATGAGTGTTGATTTTCACTTGGAAATTGCTGGGAAGGAGAGAATAGTAGTAGACACAAGCGCGTTAATCGACGGCAGACTGTCTAAGTTTTTCGAGTCAGCTAGAGATTTCCGGGGGAAAATAATCATTCCTGAGCCAGCTGTAGCGGAGCTTGAAGCACAGGCCAACTTTGGAAAGATGAGCGGTTATCAGGGGCTTGAAGAAGTTACAAGGTTGAGAAGGATAGCAGAGGAAAGGAACATCGGAATCGAATTTGCAGGTGAAAGACCAAGACTCGAGGACATCAAACTCTCAAAGGGAGGGGCCATCGATGACATGATTAGGAAGATAGCTGAGGCAAAAAATGCAACCCTTATCACATGTGATAGGGTCCAGTATCTCGTGTCCCTTGCTAAAGGCATAGATTCGATTCTCCTAAAGCAGGAGAGAATAAGACCGGAAGAAACGAAGATCACATCTTTCTTCACCCCAGATACCGCAAGCGTTCATCTGAGGGAGGGAAATCCACCCTTTGCCAAGAGAGGGAGGATAGGCAATCTGAAGCTTGTTAAATTGAGCGAAAAACCCATGACCGTGGAAGAGCTGAGAGAAATTGCACATGAAATCCTCGAAGCAGCCAGGCAGGATGATGACAGTAGTATTGAGATAGAAAGACATGGTGCAACTGTCGTTCAGCTAAGAGATCTCAGGATCGCCATTGCCGAGAGGCCATTCGCTGATAAGATGGAAATAACAGCAGTAAGGCCAGTTGCGAAGGTATCTATTAACGAATATGGTGTCAGCGAGGAGCTTAAAAGGAGATTCATCGAGAAACAAAGGGGAATCTTAATAGCCGGCCCTCCAGGAGCGGGAAAATCGACTTTCGCAGCCAGTGTTGCAGATTTCCTCATGGAGAACGGTTATATGGTTAAAACGATGGAGAGCCCGAGAGATCTTATGGTTAGGGATGAAATAACCCAGTATGCCCCCCTTGAAGGAGACATGTCGCTCACGGCTGATATCCTACTTCTTGTAAGGCCTGATTACACGATCTACGATGAGTTGAGGAAGACTTCTGACTTTCAGACCTTCGCTGACATGAGGCTCGCTGGTGTTGGTATGATCGGCGTTACCCATGCGACAAGGCCCATAGACGCGATCCAGAGAATGGTCGGAAGGGTCGATCTCGGTGTAATTCCACAGGTTGTCGATACGGTAATCTTCATCGATGCTGGGAGGATCGTGAAAGTCTATGAATTGAAATTCACGGTAAAAGTTCCTTCAGGCATGACCGAAGCGGATCTTGCGAGGCCGGTCATAGACGTCCACGATTTCAATTCAAAGAGGGTTGAGTTTGAAATCTACACCTATGGAGAGCAGGTTGTTGTAATGCCTTTAGTTGGAGAGAGGGATCCTGATGAGATTAAGGCCATACTCGAGTCCATTTTGGCCGACCTCGTAACGGATTATGATGTTGATGTTCTGAGCGATAGAAAGGCAATTGTGAGGGTTCCTGAAGATCAGATATCCTTTCTTGTCGGTAGAAGGGGCAGAAACATACGAAGAATCGAGGATGAGGTGAAGATAAGCATCGACGTTCAACCCCTTAAGGAAAAAAGAAAAGGAGAAATTATGGAGGCTGAGGTTGGTGAAAGCAGGAAGCAGTGGATCATCTATGCTCCGGGACTTGAAGGGAGAGAGGTGGACATCTTCGCTGAGAATGATTACATAACTACCGCCTCAGTTGGAAGAAAAGGTGTGATAAGGATAAGAAAGGACAAAGATAAGGGAAAAGCGATAAAACTCGCTTTAATGAGGGGTAAAAAAATTTATGTGAAATATTAGATGGATCGAGGCGGATTTTCCTCCTCATTTTTGTGTTTTCTTATTGGTTCTTGTACATCTGCTCTGTTACCCCTCAATAATCTCTGTCATCTCCGTTTGGCTGGTTTCGTAGAAGTCACAAATCCTCGCCCTCTCCACCAACCCAAGGAAGAACTCAGAGATTTCAAATTCAATCTCATCCCTAATTACGATTTGTGTACTTTGCACATCATGCATACCCTGCAATTCTTGCATTGGAATCACCTGAACAAAAGAAGGAGTGGTGAATAATATAAGGAATTCGGGTGGTGTGAAAGTGGTAGAGTTTTTGAGTGATGAAGTGTAGAGAAATCTGAGAATAAGCATCATAAAGTTTTTCAAGAAAGTTTTTATAGTCCTTGAAAACTGTTTAAAGCTGTTTAAAGTGGACAGGTGAGAAGTTGAAAGCAAGATATCTACTTATATGCGTCTACGT
>QMZD01000285.1 GCA_003662985.1 Archaeoglobales archaeon
CAAGATCATTTATGCTCCATCTTATAGTTTATGACATAACCGATGATGCAAATAGAACCAAGCTTGCCAAACTTTTACAACAATTCGGGCTTGAGAGGGTACAGTATTCAGCCTTCAGAGGGGATCTAAACCCAAACGACAGGGATGTCCTTTCCAAAAAGGTAAACAAATTCATTAAAGACCATAACGACTGCATATTCATAATTCCTCTGTGTAAGAGATGTCTGGAGACAGCAGTAATTGTCAGCAACAAGGGTGTGGAGCTGATTAAAAAATCAAAGGTGGAGTTTTATTGATGTTCCTTATTGTTAGATTCTAATACTCTAATATTCTAATTATCTTTTTACCAATATCCTGTTTTCGTCTACATTTCATCATGTTCATTAAAAAATAATAAATATTATCTTGAATAAAAACTGGTATGGTCTATTTCCTCAACGAAATAGAGCAGAAGTATTTGTTGATGCACCTCAGGCCAATGATTAGGAGAAATCCAGTCCCAGAAGAGCTTAGGGGCTGGAACTGGCATTCTCCACCTTTAAAGCCTTACTATGACGTTAAGCTCCCGATGTATCTTATCTGCAGCAAATACTGCGATACCAGGAGAGACGTTTACCTTGCAATGGTTGAAAAAGCGAAGGGAGAAGAGACTTTTAACATAAAGCTTGGTAAAGCCATTCACGATGCAGTTTCAACTGCAATAAACAAGGCGAAGATGCTCGACTTTACCTCAAGACCAGAGCAACATGAAAACAAAAGCATACAGGAAGCAGTAGACCTAGTCTGGGAGTACACAATCGCCGAGAGCAAAACGAGCTTCCTGAAAGCAAGAGCCATGCAGAATTTTGCATCCAAAGAAGATGTAATCCTGACTTCTATCCCATTCTTGGTCGAGCACCGCATGAGCGGTGAGCTTTTAGGCTGCTCCGGAATAATTGCGGTGGACTGCTATGATTATTTGAGAAACATTATATTTGATGTTAAAGTTGGAAGAATGGACGAGATGAATGCAAGGCTTTACACAACCGGCTATGCTCTTGTAGTGGAAAGCCTGTATGAGATACCAGTTGATGTTGGATGCACTGTATATATTTCCTTCAAAAATGGATTATCTGTGAGAAGGGATCTCCATTACATAGACGCAAACCTCAGAAGCTACTGGATCGAAGAGAGAGATAAAAAGGCTGAGATAGTTTATAACCAAGAAGATCCTGGAAAGGCTGAAAATTGCAATGCTAACTGTTTATACAGGAGCTACTGCTTATGAGGGCTGTCGTGGATGGTTTCGGGAAGTTCATAGGAAAGGAGGGAAATCTGATAGTGATAAAGGGTAGATCAAGCAAAAGAAAACTCAATCCCTCAGAGCTAAAACAGATCATCGTTATAGGGAAAGCTGGAATAAGCAGCGATGCAATAGAACTGCTGATGAAAAATTCCGTAGATGTCGTTTTTCTTAGCAAAGGAGAGATCACTGCAAGGCTCTCACATCCGAGCTTGGGTATGGCAAAAACGAGGAGGGAGCAATACTATGCCTACCATGACAGAAGAAGCGTTGAGCTTTCAAAGGAATTCGTTATCGCGAAGCTCAGAAACCAGATGGCGATACTATCCAACCTAGCAAAATCGAGGAAAGGAGATGTGGGAGACTATCTAATGGAGAAGAGGAAGGAGATCGAGAATGTAATCCATCAGCTATCAAAGCTCAATGGGGAGAGGATAGATGACGTTAGGCAAGAAATTCTTGGGTTGGAAGGTAAGGCGAGCAATCATTACTGGGATTCATTAAGGCTTATCTTTCCGAAAGAATACAACTTCGATGGTAGAAAAGGAATCGATGAGAAACACAGCAGATATGCCAGGGATATCATAAATGCGATGCTAAATTATGGATATGCAATTCTGCATTCAGAATGCATAAGGGCTGTTGAGCTCGCTGGCTTGGACATCTATGCCGGTTTTCTTCATTCAGACAGATCTGGAAGGACTTCTCTACCTCTAGACTTAATGGAAGAGTTCAGGCAGCAGATAGTAGACAAAGCAGTCATCAAGCTCATAGGCTATAAACAGATTAAGCCGGACGATTGCAGGATCGAGAACTTCATCTGCAGACTTGAAGATAAAGCAAGAAAAACTCTGCTGAAAGAAGTCCTCGAAAGGCTGGACAGCAAGACACAGTATGCAGGCAGGAATGTCACTTTCTCATCGATTATAAACTCGCAAGCTAGGAAGATAGCCAGATTTATCAGAGGGGAAGTAAGATACAAGGGCTTCTGGCAGAGGTGGTAGTTGAAGGCTATGATAGATGTCAGCGACATATCTCAGTTCTTATACTGCCCAAGAAAGATCTATTTCATGAAAGTTCTTGGAATCAGGATGTCCAAGCCAAAGATGGAATTTGGCAGAGACGTGCATGAGGAGATGTACGCTAAGTTTAAACGGAGAAAAAGCCTTAAAAGCTATGATATACTTGAAAACGTCTATCTTGAGAGTGAGAGGTACCATCTGAAAGGATTCGTTGATCTGATCCTGAAGTCCGAGAACGAGATCATCCCCGTGGACATAAAATTTACGAGATTTGACGAAATCTATTACAACTGGAGGATGCAGATCGTAGCCTATGCTGTTTTGGTAGAAGAGAATTTTGGAATAATAGTAAAAAGAGCGTTGATTTACAATGCAGACAAAAAAGAGTGGCGAGAGGTTGAGATCTTCCCAGAGGACAGGAAGATGCTCAAGAAAATAGTTGAAAGCATAGAAGATATAGTTGCAAACGAGAGAATCCCTCCAAAGACTGAATCAAAGAAATGCAACTACTGTGAGATGCAAAAGATCTGTTAAAGAGTAATGGATGCCCAACGACAATTTGAAGTCCTATTTTATTATCAATTTATATACTGAGCTTCATTAAAAATAGGAGAATTTCTCCACACCCTACAAAGCTCCAGAGATTTAAAGGAAAGTGAGAGATGTAAACTAATCAATAATTGGAGTGGTTTGCACCAAAAACAAATTCATAGCTGTGTTTCTATCTGGCTTTACATTTGAATTTCCTTATAAATCTATCACCATCTCAGAGACTTCTAACCGCCTACCTTAGAAAAAGATATATGAGACAAGTTTGAATTTTATTAAGGAATTTAGAGTGGTGAAGAAAAGCAGAAATCCTGAAAATGGATATTGAAAGAGAGAGATACTAAGGTGGATGAGAGATGAGGCTGGGAGAAGAAAAGCAGAAATCCTGAAAATGGATATTGAAAGATAAATTCTATTCTTATTGTTTCTGTTCCTAATTCTATCGAAGAAAAGCAGAAATCCTGAAAATGGATATTGAAAGCACTCA
>QMZD01000286.1 GCA_003662985.1 Archaeoglobales archaeon
AGTCAGCTAAAATGCGAATCCACTTGAATTCACTGGAAAAACTTTAAGTTTTGTGCAGCATGAAGGTAGATGAGGTATTAACAGATGAGTATTAACCGATGAGGAATTAACCCAAGATTAACCCGAGGTTAACTTAAAGCTCGCCAAGTTGATCAGCGAAAACCGCCTGAGCATCTCTCGCGTTGGCGCCACTACTTCTTGATCATGGACAGCTACGAAATCGCTTACCTTTGACAACTCTGAAGGAAAGAGGACCGAAACACTTCTGGAAGAGGATTGAACTTAAAAGAGTAAATGAGCTGAAATCAAATGGCTAACGTTTGTGGGCTCTCTCCCGTTTGTCAATCTTAAATACAACAACCACTTTTTTGAAATCATCGACAGTGTAAAGAATTCTGTAATCCCCGACTCTAACCCTAAACTCGCTCTTCCTACCGCTGAGTTTGATAGCTTTAACGGAATAGGGATCGACAAGCTCGGAGCTTGGTCTTTATTCTTTTCAAATCCCTTTCGGGAACTCTTTTCAGAAACTTGATCGTCTGTGGGTGGAGAAAAACACTGTAGCTCATTCTCTCAGCGCTTCGTCAAGCTTTTCAAAGGGCACATATTCAGAGAGGTCACCCTTCGCAACATCCTTTTGGACTTCTTTGAGCAATCTCTCCTCTTCCGGAGTTAGGATTGAATCTAACAGACCTTCAATCAATTCTTCAGCGTGCTCGATCTTCTGCTTTATATCTTTTAGCTCTCTTAAGAGATCTTGAAGCGAGACGGTTTCTTGCATCTCTGTTAAGTCATTCAGAAAATAGATAAAAGTTTCCATTACTTTTTATCAATGTCTTTTCCCGAATGTCTTTTCATCAAATCCGGAATCATCTCTACCCACTTGTAAACTTCTTCAACGTTCTGCATACCTCTGCATAGGTATTTTGAGCGTATAACCCCCTCAAAACCTGTTCTTAATAATATGAGTATGCTAACTATGTTTTTTCCTCAGAACGCTCCTTACAAACCTTTTAACGTAGATGCCGTCTCTACCGAACTCTTTTTTAACCTTTCACTCAACCCACCGAGGTAGTTAAGCATGGTAAAATCAGACATGAAAAATTTTAAACTTTGCGTAACCTAAAATGGTGGGAATATATGAATTTACTCCCGACTGCTCTGGTGGGGTAGAGGATATCCTGGGGGGCTGCGGACTCCCCGACCCGGGTTCAATTCCCGGCCAGAGCATTTATTTTGGAGTTCGAAGCACGGAGACAAATTTACAGGGTTTAAATAGAAGGAAAGCCGAGAATCTACTATGGTGGACATGGACGAGTGGAGAGCAATTGATTACCAAGCAAGGCTTGAAAAGGAATTCAAAGCTCGGGAAAATCTAATAAAACTGGGGACAAGTTAGTAACCTAACAATAACCTAACATTTATTAAAGATATCGGGATAAATGGTGGTAAATAGTTCAAGGTGTTGAAAAATGGGTATAATTGTATCGAGTGATGAAATAAAAGAGTATGAGAAACTAAAGATAATTTCTCAGCTAACGCCGGTTAGGGAGAAGATAAGATTCTTTGAGAACAAATACGGTTGTTCGTTTGAGGAATTTGAGAGAAAGCTAAAGGAGAAAGAAGAAAAGTTTGAGGAATGGGACGACTACATAGAGTGGAAAGCATACATTGAAAGTTTAAGAGACTTGGAGAGAAAGCTGAAAGAGATCAAAGATGCCAAGGACATTAGAGTTGCTTAAAAAGAGTCCTGCTGTAAAGGCATACGAAGTTCTGGACTTCAAACAGGGTAAAAACTTCTATTTTCTGAAGGTTAAAGCCGAACTTGTAGATGGGAGTGAACTTTATATCAGAGAATTTGTGTCAGAGAACGAATTCATCTACTCATACCATTGGCAGGATAGAAATGGGAATTTAAGGATAAGGTGGGATAATGCTCCTCATCACAAACACATTAAAACCTTCCCTCACCATAAGCACACACCCGAAGTCGAGGAATCCGAGGAGATAGGCTTTCAGGATGTTATCAAGGTTATTGAGGGTAAAATTAAGGGTGATTAAATGCCTAAAAACGTATTCACAGTCACCTTAGGAGAATTGGCTGAGGTGCCGGGCAGCCCTTACATGAGTTAACCAAATTTTAACAAATTTTTTAAATCTTTAATTAAAACTAATGACATGATCAAACTCGAGATTAAGAAAATTAAAGGTAATAAATATGTCTACATTAAAGACAAAGTTAAGGTTAACGATAAAATCTTAGCTATCTCCTTCTACATTGGCCGATTGGAAAAAACAACCATTGAAAACTTCCTCAAGAAATTGAGTGAGTATCAACAAATCAAGTTAAAGAAATTCACAGATCACTGGATGAAAAAACGTCGCACGTTCCTTGAAGATGAGAAAGCAGCCAACATCGAACTTCTTCACTACACTTACAAAATCTTTAAAGAATACTACCCAGACGAGCTCAAAAGATACGAAACAGCAATTTTTGCCCGCTACGTTCAGGGAACTACAGCGATCGAGGGTAATACGATAACTTTGAGGCAGGCTGAGGAGTTGCTCGAACACGGTATAACGCCGGCAGGTAAGTCGCTGAGGGAGGTTTACGAAATCGTAAATTTCAGGGAGTTAAGGAGCTACCTCGATGCTTACAAGGGTGACATCACTGAGAGATTCATAAAAAAGGTTCACGAGATCATCATGCGGAATTTGCTAGATTCTGCTGGAGAGTATCGCAGAATTCAGGTATTGATAGAGAAGGCAGATCATGAGCCCCCTCCAGCTTTTGAAGTGCCAGATTTGATGAAAGAGCTCGTTGTATGGTACAGACAGAACAGAAAGAAAGCACACCCATTTGAGCTTGCCGTACTGCTTCACACGAAATTTGTAACGATCCATCCATTTGTGGATGGGAATGGTAGGGTTGCAAGAGCCTTAATGAATTTCGTTTTAGAGAGAAACGGCTATCCCACTCTCTATCTCGGCCTAGAAGAAAGAGAACGGTATTTGGATGCTGTTGCTGAGGGGGATAAGGGGAACTACAAACCGATAATTGATCTGATGTATGATGTTTATCTCAACCAGCATAAACCAATCTTGGATGAAATATACGATAAGATTGTCAAAGGAGAGATTAGAGCTTTCTCCGAGATCGATGAGCTCATAAGACAGTTTTCTAATATTAAAATCAGACTTTAAAATAAAGCCAGAATCAGGAGAAGAGGCATTGCCAGTACGGTTCTGGCAACGGATGCTTACACATCCTCAATTAAGCTCTAGGCAATCCGTAAACTGCCCAAGGCCTAATCTTCGCCTCTAGACTTAAACGTA
>QMZD01000287.1 GCA_003662985.1 Archaeoglobales archaeon
AGAAACCATCTCGGCTGTGCCTACTGGGGAGACATGACTGGAATGAGTGGCGGCAAAATAACGATCAGGGGCAACGTATCCAACTACATCGGAGAAAAGATGGGTGGCGGTGAGATCGAAATTTTCGGCAACGCGGGAGACTTCATTGGCACAGAGATGAAGGATGGAACAATAACGATCCACGGGAGCTGTGGATTCGTTGGAGGAGACATGAAAGGCGGGGTTATCAAGGTAAAAGGTAGTTTCGAGCTCGTTCCTGGATTTAAGCGAGCAGAAGATGGCTTCGAGGGAGATGCCAACGTAGGAGGAAAGGGAAAAGTTGTCCAATTTTAACTTTAAAATTTTTTAATTTCTATGAAATTCAAATCTGGAAATTCTAACAGTTATCCGAATAGTTATCCAGATAGCCAAAATTCAGATTCAGATTACTCAAAACTCCTCGAAAGAAATGAGGATGAGATTGCCGAAATTCTCAAAAAATACATCAGGAAAAAAGTAAGTAAAGACGTGTACGAGCACATACTCGTTGTGACAAAGGTTGCAACGGACATAGCTGAGAAAATTGGGCTAGAAAACAAGGGTAGAAAACTCGTGCTTGCTGGAGCTCTGCTGCATGACATTGGAAGGGGCGTTACCCACGGAATGGATCACGCTGTTGAGGGGGCAAAAATACTTCGCCGAGATGGATTCGATGAGAGGATTTTAAGGATTGTTGAGAGACATATTGGGGCTGGGTTAACGGCAAGGGAGGCTAAAAACTTCGGCTTACCGGAAAAAGATTATATTCCAGAAACAGTAGAGGAGAAAATTGTCGCTTTAGCGGATAATTTGGTGTCTAACAAAAGGATTCTGAACAAAAAAGAATACATCGAAACTGTTAAAGAGAAATTCTCCCACCAGCCAGAGGTTATGGAGAGGCACTTAAGGCTACTCAAAGAATTCGAGGATGCCATAGATTAATGTTAGCAAGGAATGCTGTATCTTCAACTACTCAAAAATCTTACAATGTAGACTTTTCATTAGAATTGAATCAGAGTTGTGAAAGAAAAGGGTGGAAAAGGTGAAAACAAAGAGATGGAAAGCGAGAACAACAATTATTGCCGCGATTCTCGTCCTCACCCTTGTTATTTTAGGGTGCATGGAGAAGAGGGCAAACGAAAATATAGGTGATGAAAATAAAAGCCACGAGAGGGTTCGAAAAATTCTATTTGAAAGCGCTAGAGATGCTCCACTAAAAGATGGGGATTTCCAAAAGAACCCTCAGAAGTATATCGAGCTTTTCTCGATGAACTTGGATGGGAGTGATGTGAGAAGGTTAACCTACAATTATTACTGGGAGCACAAGCCACAGTTTTCTCACGGTAGCATCCTTGTGAGCATTCATTTTTCTCCCGGGAGAGTTCTTGAGACAGATGCGGGCTGGGAGATCGCAGTTCTAGACATTTCCAACTCAAATTTCTCCCGACTCAAGAGACTGACGAACAATAGCTACCTCGACATCGATGCAAAGTGGAACAGGGATGGAACGAAGATTGTTTACGTTTCCGATTCTAATAAGCGTACAGCAGATGAGCTAAAAATGGGCCTCCTCCCGCAATACGATATTTATATTATGAACTCGGATGGGAGTGGAAAAAAGAGGCTCACATTCGGTAAGCCAGGAGAGGTTAATGCAGATCCATGCTTCTCTCCAGATGGAGATATCTACTATGTTCATTCAGAAGGATTTTCCAACAAATTCGATCTTTGGAAAATGGAAGGAGATGGTAGCAACAAGACTCCAGTTTTGATCCATAACAACCTGATCAAGTCGATAAACGATCCATCAGTATCAAAGGATGGCAAAAGGATTATTTTCGAGGGAAAGATAAGCAGTGGGAAATACAACCTTTTTGTTTTAGAGTTGGAGGGCTTAAAGTTAAGGAGAATTACCTATGATGATGGTGAGTCTGACATCTGGCCCAGTTTTTCATCCGATGGCACTTACATTGTATACTTCACCTATAAAGGAGATCAAGAGAATCACACCCAAAAAATAAGAATCTCAAAATCGGATGGAAGTGAAGAAAAGGAGATTTCTACCTTTCCCTGGGAATCCTTTCCAACTTGGTTTGAAGATGATAGTATCTAATTCTAGAGAAGTTGAGCTTAATCTTTGACCTTCCGCTTTCTGATTGAATGGGAAAGTTAAGTAAAAAATAAAAAATAAAATTGATAGAGCTTTAACCGAGTGATGGTTTCTTTTCCTGCCAAGGGTTCACATCTTGATAGGCTTTTGAGATTCGAAGTACATCTGCATCCTTGAAATGCTTTCCAACTACCTGCATTCCTACAGGTAAGCCATTTTTTGTAAAGCCTGCTGGAAGGGAAGCTGCCGGCTGCTGGGTGAAGTTGAAGGGATATGTGAAAGGCATCCAGCCTAAAGGTGTGACGGCCTTGTCATCTATTTCCGAAACCCCTATGTCGCCCAGTTTAAAGGGTGGAACCGCAACGGTAGGGGTTACTAAGAAATCGTATTTCTCGAAAATTGGCCTCAAAACACCCCACAGCTCTATTTTCCTCTCCTCTATCTTTATGTACTCTTTGTAGCCAAATGACTCCGACATCGCCAGAAATCCCAGATAGGCCGGATATGCAATTTTCTTCCACTCTTCAAGCTTCTCCCCTATCCATGTTGTCACTTCAAGCACAACTTTCGTTATTAACTCCATTTCCAGATTGGGGATTGTCAAATCGATTTCCTCAACCTCTCCAAACTTTTCCAGCTTGAATACGGCATTTCTAACGATTTCCTCCACTTCCGGATCCACAGCAAATCCCAGATTGGGTGAGAAGGCTATTTTGACTCTGTCAATCGGCTCCCTTATCGCTTCGGTATAGCTGATATGCTTTGGTAATGAATGCATATCCCTTATATCCCTTCCCGCCGTGATGTCAAGAAGTAAAGCTGTATCTTCCACATATTTCGTTAGAAAACCTTCAGAGTGTAGGCCAATAAAAATCGGCAGCGAAGGATGGCACGGAATTCTGCCAAAGCTCGGTTTCAAGCCAAAGAGATTGCAAAAAGATGCAGGAATCCTTATACTTCCCCCTCCATCGTTTCCTGTCGCAACGGGAACCATTCCAGCTGCTACAGCAGCAGCACTTCCACCACTTGAACCGCCTACAGTCCTTTCCAGATCCCATGGGTTTCTTGTTGGGCCAAAAAGGGGGTTGTCAGTGTAGGCTATTAACCCAAGTTCAGGCAGATTCGTTTTTCCTATGATTACAGCTCCAGCCTTTTTAAGTCTTTCAATAATAACAGCATCCTCTTGCGGCACGTAATCTTCATAG
>QMZD01000288.1 GCA_003662985.1 Archaeoglobales archaeon
ATCCTGTCCATTGAGGCATCGTAATCGATAAAATCCATACCTGAGATAAGATTCAGGATCTCCATAAATCTTGGATCTTTAGTTGAATTGTATGCAATCCCTATTTCACTCTCTAACGCGTTGAAGTAATTCTCAAGCATTTTTAATGCCCCATCAAACTCCCTTTCTTTAAAATCCCTTAGAGAAACGAGTAATTTTGAACCAACTATTAACTCTGATTTAACTCTCTCAGAATGCTTTAACAAATTCATTTTTTCATACATAACCAAATATGCCTCAGTTTCGTATTTAAAGTTTCTTTGGGCTTTTTCGGGTTTTCTTGTCCTTGGTTAATTTTACCGAATTCGACTCTTTTACAATTTTGAGATCTTGAGATTAAACTCAATTAAAGTTCCGGAAATGGAAATCCGAAAAGATTAATGGCCATGCTGATAAACTCTCCCTATGCTTAATATCACATTCATATTTCTTGAGGCATCCATTGAACCGATTCCTGAAAGTATATGGAATCATCCCGCCGTCCAGAAAGATTCTAAGAGGAGGAAAAGGTCACCGGCTGAGATACTTCTGGATGACTCAAAGCACCATGCAGCCATGAAAAACCTTGAAAATCGTGAAAAGCGCGGTAGACCAGATATCATCCATATGTGTCTCCTTTCCATTTTTGATTCTCCAATCGGGGGGCTCTCAGATGTCTACGTTCACACAATCGATGGTAAAATAATTGGCTTTTCAAAGGGATTGAGGTTGCCAAGGAACTACAATCGGTTTGTTGGACTAATGGAGCAGCTTTTGAAGGAAGGAAAAATCAAGAGCGGGGGAAAAACTCTTATCGAAATAAAAGATCATGACTTGGAATCTCTCTTAAGATCGGTAAATCCGTCCCAAACGTCCCAAATACTCCTTCTCACCGAGAAAGGTGAAGAATTAGATGGACTGCAACTTGATCTTGATCTTAATCTTACACCCAATCTTGTAATCCTTATCGGCGCTTTTCCCCATGGGGATTTCGATCGAAAGGTGATGGAATCGATCCAGAAGTTCAACCCTATATCGATATCCCTCGGGAAAAGAAGCTACACCTCGCTTTATGTGACGAATAGGGTTATATGTTTGCTTGAGAATTCACTTCGGAGGTTGAGGGATGGGAGATGATGAAGGAATTTGACTTCATTGAAATCGCTTCAAATATTTTCAGAAAAAGCGGGAAAAGAAAGGAAGAAGTCATACTGGGGGCCGGGGAAGATGACTGTGCGGTTATAAGATTGAGTAATAGATACTCGAAATACCTCGTCCTCACAACCGATTCCCTTCACGAAAAGACAGACTTTCCAGAGCAGATGCTTCCTTTCGAGATGGGACATATGGCTTTAGCAGTTAATTTGAGCGATTTGGCTGGAAGTGGAGCGAGACCTGAGTACTTCCTCTACACAATAAGTCTGAGAGATGGTATTGATGAGAACTTTTTCAGGCAGATTCTTTCTGGAATCAAAAGCTTAGCGGATAGATACGACGTGGAGGTGGTTGGTGGGGACGTAGATTTCGGGGATGAACTCTACATCTCTGGCTTTGCTGCAGGATTTACTGAGAGATTTGTACCGCAATCAGGAGCTAAACCGGGGGACAGAATTTGGATTACCGGCATAACGGGAAAAGCGCAGCTTGCTTTAGAAGTACTCCTTTCAGGCAAAGAGAGAAGTGAGGTCCCCTTTCTCAAATCTCTGCTAACCCCAGAACCAAGAATTGAAGAGAGCATCAAAGCCTCCTCCTACGCAAACGCCATGACCGACATAAGCGACAGCCTTGCAATTTCCCTCAATCTAATTTCCAGAAAGAGTGGGGTAAAAATAGAAATTTTCGAAGAGTTGCTAGACCTATCTGAGCTCACAAACTTCGTAGAATACGACAAAGCTCTTGAACTCTTCATTTACGGAGGGGGAGATTTCGAGCTCGTTTATACTGCACAAGAAGGAGAGGGTATAGAGATAGGAAGAGTGAAGGAAGGAGAGGGTGTCAAACTAAAAAGAAAGAGCGGAGAGAGTACGGAAATTGAGTTCAGGGGATACAGTCACTTCTGATTCTATCTACAACTAACCACAACCAACCACACTAAATCACTCTATAATCGTCCCGATTCCAGCCACGTCTCCTTCCGCGGCTCTCAAGATGTTTTCCGGTGTGCCGAGAAATACTACCGTTCTGATCTTACTTCTTTGGATTATCTTCGATGCAAGCAAATCGATGACATTGCTGCTTCCTGCAGCGACCTCTCCCCTCGAAACTATCTCTATCAGTTCCTCAAAACTCAGTTTATCGAATCGCTTTGCATCCTTGCTTTTTTTTGGATCGTCTGAATAGACACCATCTACCGACGTGGCGTTTAGAAGCAAATCCGCCCCAACGAATTCCGCCAGTAAGGCTGCGGTTGCATCGGTTGTATGGCCCGGAAACGTACCACCCATTAAAACCACAGCATGGTTCAGGGAGAGTTCCAACGCAGATTTGAAGTCTTCGGGAATGATTTTGGGTGAGTTTTTAACCGCCAAGGCGAGGAGCATCGCATTCAGCCTTGTGATCTCGATACCCATGTAGTCGCAGTACGTTTCATCGGCTCCAAGCTCTCTCGCAGCTCCTATGTACTCTCTTGCGATCCTACCTCCACCTACCACAACGAAAAGAGTGTGTTTCTCAGAAAGTCTGTTGATGGAATCGGCGAATGCTAGCACTCTCTCTGACACTTCTTTTTGAGATAATCCTTCCCCCATTAAAACAGAGCCTCCAAGTGATAGAACGATTCTCATCCAGATAACATAAATTCCCGGGAATTAAATTCTTTCGATCTGGCTTTTTCAACCAAAAACTATATATATCATTATTTATCGTGAACATTTAGTGATAGAATCGTACGAGGTTGTGTTTGAAGACATCTCGGAGATTAAACCGGCAGAGATTTTAGCTAGGTCATTTCACCGTGAAGGAAAAGATTACAAACTCGACATCCAGAAGCTCCAGGGAAGAACTGTGTTGAAGATCAAGATAACCAGTAAGAACGGAAACGGTATAAAATTTAAGAGGATCTTTGTTTCGAAAGAGTGTAAACATGAGTTTGAAAAAGACACAGCGGTTATCGTCGATTACCCTGGGAAAGATTTTCATAGAACGGGCAAAAATGTTTGGTGCATAAACGCATCGGAGATCGCAGAGAGGTTCTCATGTAGTAAGGAATATCCACTGCTTGGTGCAATCGCAAGAACGGGTTTAATTTCACTCCACTCTATTATCTTGGAGATATATCAAAGCTATGACAAAATGGAGGCTCACAAAAGAG
>QMZD01000289.1 GCA_003662985.1 Archaeoglobales archaeon
GACGGTGAGGATTTCAGTATTGTAACCTTCGTCCACCAACTCGATTGCTTTTCTCATTAGCCAGTCTATAAGTTCCTTTCTTTCCCTAAGACTTATATCGTCCTTGAAATCCGCCCTTCCTGAAGGAACGAGATGATACAGGCAAAACCTCGGGATCTCTTCTTCTGCCAGGAGATCCAGAACTCCTTCTACGTCCTTCAAATTGTATTTCGTTACGGTAAATCTAATTCCCGTTAGTAAACCGGCATTTTTTGCGTTAATCAGTCCTTCTAGGGCTTGTTTAAACGCATTCTTTTTACCTCTGAAAAAATCATTCGTCTCTTCAAGGCCATCAATACTAACTCCAACGTAATCAAATCCAGATCTTTTTAATTTATCGACAACTTCCTCTGTTATCAAAGTTCCATTTGTAGAAAGAGAACATCTTACACCCTTTTTGGACGCATAGGAAGCGAGTCCAAAGATATCCTTCCTCAGCAAAGGTTCGCCACCACTGAAGAGAAGAACGGGAGTTTTTATCTCTGCCAGCTCATCGATGAGCCCTTTTATCTCCCCGGTTGAGAGCTCTTGGGCAAGGGTATCGGATATAGAATCAACGTCGGCATAACAATGAATGCATCTGAGATTGCATTTCGCGGTAACATTCAGAACGACTACAGGCCTGATTTCCCTGTGCAGCTCTTTAAGTTTCTTCGGTATAAAGCTGGAGTCACCACCATAGGTTATAGCTTTAGAAACCGTAGCCTTTCCGGTGAGCATTTTTGTGAGACTGATCATTCTCCTTGCATAGCACGAAACTTTATTTAAATTTTCTCCGAAAATTGGATGGTGGTATAAGTTTGAAAGCTTGAAAGTAGATTTGAGTCCGAAATGAAAATTCAATAAGCTGGACTAGAAATCTAAGTTAAAAAAATAGGGAAATTGAGGTTTAATTTTTGAGGTTTAGGCTTAGACTACAAGATTATCTCTATCCCGAGCTTCTCAGCAAGCTCCTTGTATCTGTTTCTGATTGTGACCTCTGTAACCCCGGCAACCTCTGCAACTTCTCTCTGAGTTCTTCTCTCTCCACCCAGAATTGAGGCGATGTAGATCGCTGCCGCAGCAACTCCTGTGGGCCCCCTGCCGGAGGTGAGCTCCTTTTCCTCGGCTTTCTTTATAATTTCAATCGCTTTTTTCTGCACGTCTCCGCTCAGGCTAAGAGCAGCACAGAATCTTGGCACGTAGTCCGATGGGCTGGTTGGCATTAGCTTCAGGCCGAGTTCTCTTGCTATAAACCTGTAAGTCCTTCCGATCTCCTTTCTATCTACTCTGGAATAGGTTGCAATCTCGTCAAGGGTTCTTGGAACTCCAGCCTGTCTGCATGCGGCATATAAAGCTGCAGCCACAACTCCTTCGATGCTTCTACCCCTTATCAGGTTCTTGTCAACGGCTTTTCTGTAAACGACAGCCGCTGTCTCCCTCACGCTTTTCGGCAAACCAAGAGCTGAAGCCATCCTGTCAAGCTCGCTTAAAGCGAAAGCGAGATTCCTCTCAGTTGCATTACTGATTCTTATCCTTCTCTGCCACTTTCTCAGCCTAAATAGCTGTGCTCTGTTTCTTACCGAGATCGATTTACCGTAGAAGTCCTTGTTGCTCCAGTCAATAATCGTTGAGAGTCCCTTATCATGGATCGTATAGGTGACTGGGGCGCCAACCCTACTCCTTTTCTCTTTCTGTTCGCTATCAAAAGCCCTCCATTCTGGGCCAGCGTCGATGTAAGTATCCTCCAAAACAAGTCCGCAATCCTGACAAATGTATTCTCCCCTTCTGTAATCTCTTATAAGTCTTGGGCTTCCACACTCCGGACAAACTTCTAGAGTTTCCTCTCTCTCAATTTCCTTTCTTTCTATTTCTTTTTCTACCTCTTTCCTTTCTACTTCCTTTACCTTTTCTACTTCTGCCATTATCATCACCCTTTACAAACAATTTTTCGGATGAAAGATTCAATTTTGCCCCTTTTCCAGGCTTTATCAGCAAGAATGGAGATTTTACAGGTCCGATTATGTCGTAAACGACCCCTATTTTCTCCATCCTTTTTGTAAAAATCTGAGACCCAACTTTTGGGAGGGCCTCGGGGTTCGCACTAACAACTACAAACCTACTGGTAACATGCTTTACTATTCCCGCCTTCCTCAGCCTCAATACACCACCTTATTTAAGCCTTGCGAAAATTTTTTATTTTTGTTCTCTATCATATATTTAATACTTTCTCATTAATATACTTTTCTATACTCCGTTATAATCAATGCCTAATATTTAATTAAAATATCGGAGTAGTGATTTTTGGGTGCACAACCCATCAATAGATCGTTTCAGGTTCAACATACTTTTCTATAAAATCGTCAACTATTCTGCAAACCGCATCTTTCAAATGCTTGTGAGCTGTACTTTTGGATAAACCTATGGCATCGGCTAGCTGCTGAATATTTATCCCCCTTCTTTTTGAGAAGTATCCCATCTTGTAGGCTATTCCAAGAACCCTTTTCTGAGAATTAGTTAGAGGTGATTTGACGGGGTCTTTAGCCTTTACCTCAAGAACCTCCCATCTACCGATTTTCTTGAGTTTCTCGTAGGCTTTCTTCAAATGCATGATGTCCGGAGCGAAAACGGTATAGTACTTGTTCCCGTTTCTTACTTTAATCGGTGGTTTAATGAAACAGTAACATTCCTCAAAAGCTTTTATACCTGTTGTATCCCTTATCACAGCAATAAAATCCAAGCTTGTAGGCGTCTTCTCTAAAATCTGAAGAAATTTGGTTGATTCGTGTTGCTCCATGATCTCAAAATACTTTTTTAGATTCCCCTCCACGTCCTCAATTCTGCAAAGGAAAACGGCATCTTGATCGTTAAGGAGTATGTACTCCATTATCTCCATCGAGAACTTCCCATCCTGAGTTGCATAAGCGAAAGAGCACGTTGATTGATCCAATTTAATTTTTGCTATGTACATGCGTAGGATATGTCTCACACTCGGGATATAGTTTTTGGTGGACATATCTAAGTTTTTTATTTAAAAATATCCTCCAAATGATATTTACCAAGTTAGAGATAATAATAATTCGGTGATTAAATGAAAGAGTTGTATGAAAAAATGATTGATGAAGCAATGGCAGCCCAGAGGGCTGATGTGGAGACCGTTAAGAGAAAGAGAGGTCAAGAATTCGTAATTGAAGACACAAAGGCGTATGTAGACGCTGCAAACAAAATGAAAGCCATGGGGGATCAAAGCAAAGCTGTTTTCAGGCTTCATGTAGATTCAATAAATGCCCACTATGAAATACTGAAAA
>QMZD01000290.1 GCA_003662985.1 Archaeoglobales archaeon
GGAGGAGTACATCAAAGGATTGAAATAACTTATAGAGAGGTCGATAGTAGAATACGAAGAACTTAGAGGTGAGCCAGATAACATGATTATTCATTTCCACAAAAAACCAAGCAAGCGTGAAATTGAATCGATAGAAAACGCCTTAACGTCAGTTGAAAAAGATACACCCTATGCATTGGTACATCTTAATGAGTATTCAAATTTCCGGCTTTTTGATGCTAGTCATTCTACCTACGTTCCTCCTACAGGTTTGAAAGTCTCGTTGAGTTCTCACCAAGCATTGCTTCTATTAGATGGGAGAAGGAGAGGAGTAGAGAGGCGAAAAACGGGTGTACCAAGAATTCTTGATGTAAGAATGGATAAACGATCGACCTTAGAATTCGAGAGATTTCCAGAGTTAGTTAAACAGATTTCTGATTTTTCTTACATAAATTGGAGAGGATTTAATGCAGTTTCAGTACCGATTACATTAAATTATTCGAAACTAATTGCAAAAATGGTGATTGACATAGGACTTGAGAATTGGAACCAAGTAGTAGCAGAGGGAAAATTAAGGGATAAATCATGGTTCCTTTGAATGTGGATTTTTACAAATTAAAAGTAGAATTAAGAAAAGAAATTCTGAGGAGATTAGAGGAGATAGAAATAGAAGCACATCCCCTAGATGCAGGATGGCTGTTATATGCACTATCTGTCGAAGGAGATGACGATATATTTCTTAAAAAAGTCTAGAAGAGTTGAAAAATTGGTGTTTAAATCGGGCCGGGAGCGAAGATAGGCATTTAGCATCTTTATGTCTCTATGGATATTTATCAAAAGAATCTGAGATAAAAGCCAAAGTTAAAAAAATATCAGAGGAAATAATTGAAAGGAACATATCAAGACCAAAACATAAATTTAACGTTCTCAACGACCCCGAACAACTTTTTTGTACGGCTCTATTTGGAGAACTCACAGATCAAAGGAAGAAAGATCTCTTGGACACCGTACGTAAAAGTATCTATGGCAGACTTACAAGAAAGATTTTACTAATTGCAGCCCTAATTGAGTTTGGAGAGAAGGCACCAGAAATTCCTGATTTGACTAGAGTAGAGGATATTGAAGAGATCATACTAGGTCTATGGTTTGTCGAAAGATACCGGAATATAGTTGAAAGAGATGTTATAGAATGCTGGAGACTATTTGAAAAAATTTATCCATCGATTGTGTTTGGGGGTGAAATGGGTTATAACCTCTCTTGTAGAAATCTGGCTTTTCTGTACGAAGCAGTCAATCGAGAAATCGTCGAACCCGATCCCAATATGTTGTTCGACCTCTATCCACTACATCCAGAAATTAAAAAAGTCTCTGAGCCTCATTTTAAAAACAAGAAATACCCAAGCGCAGTATTCCAGGCACTTCAGAAATTAGAAGAGCTTATTAATGAAACAATTGGAATCAAGGATATTTATGGAGTTCAACTCATTAAGGATGTAATGAATCCAAAGAAGATAGTTGATAAAAAACCTGAATGGAAAAATCCAGAAGAGCTGATAGTACATTTTAATGAATTTTTAGATGAAATTCATGGTAGAAATGAACAAGAGGGTTTAGCACTAATTTCAGAAGGAATTCTTAAGGCATTTAGGCATCCAAAAGGACACAAACCAGAGGATCATCCGATGATTGAAATGGACCCATACGAAGCTTTGGGTCAGTTGATAACAATAGATTACATTTGGAGAAGGATTCAGACTGCAAAAATACTAGAAAAAAATCTGATTAAGTGAAATCAACCTAAATTTATTTTCCTCACTAAAAATTTCCCACTATTCAACTCCTTAACTACCTCCCACCCCTCGTCAACGTAATCAGTCAATTCATCCTCAGTCACAATTTTACTCGTGTAAACTTTTCCCGAATTGTTTATTGCCGGTTCTCTTAATTTCTTAATCTCATATTGCAATAACTCCATCTCTTCTTCTATAGTCAGCTCTTTTCCAGTTTCCCTCTGCTTCTCAATCCTCACTCTCATTGGATCTATTCCAAAAGCGCTGGCAAGACTTCTTATAGCCTCAAGCACAGCCTCCTTCTTGATTTCCTCCTCTGTTTTCCTCCTACCTTCTGGATTTGAAAGAACGTTCAACATCGGTTCAACTTTCATGTACTCCTGCCTGAACCATCCTTCATCGTATTGAGGTGACTTGTCGTAACCGAGTTTGTCGATCGTATGGCCGAGGAAAAACTCTGAAGCCACCTGATTCACACCGTTCAGAGTGCAGAGAGATTTGAACAGATCCCTGAACTCGTGCATGTGGATGTGGTACCTGTTCAGACCATTGGGAGTTATCAATCCGATTTTCTTTGCAACTTTCGTTATCATATTTGAAACAAGTCTGCCACTTACGGGAACCCACTCCTTCCTGTTTTTGTTGTAAGTGACAAAGAGAGCATCTGTTTTCACATCCGGTCTAATCCCGAGCCACTCTTTTATCAGCGTTTTCGCATCTTCTCCGATAAATGTGTAGTACCTCCTTATCGTCCCTGTGCTCACCTTCTCTCTGACCAGATCTATTCTTACGGGCCCATCTCCATCAAGTTCTTTCACAGCTTTCTTCCATGAAATCGTGTTGAACTGCTCAAACTCGCTCAGACCCATGGCACTCTGAAATATCACCATGAAAATGGCCTTGTAGGGATGGGGTGAATTCAGGATAATTTTTCTGACTTCATCAACCTCCAGAGGTTTCGTATCGATAGCTCTCCTTTTATCGGTCTCCGAGAGTCTGAAGCATCTTGCTATGTCGGCTTTTGATGGTCTCGGAAGCGGAACCCTGTGAAAGTCATAGAAATTTCTTACCGCCTGAAACCTGATTCTTCTGTCGTTCACCCCGGTCCTGATCTGGCGGATGTATTTCAGGAGGACATCGAGATGCCTGTACCTTTCATCCATCGGCAGTTTCATGCAGTCGTCGAGCATTTCCTGAGCTGATTGCCAGTGACCACCCTCTTTAACCCAATCCAGATACCGGAGAAAGTAGTAAACGTAGTTTCTTGCCGTTCTCGGGCTTAAGGATGATGCCCAGTCTCTTATGCATTCTTCATCAATCTTCAGACTCTCCCAGCTTCTGTAGGGCATCAAGAGTAATAGCACCAGATCCTATTTAACATTTTTTATTGACCCACGATATCGTGTATTCAAACCCCCGCGGGCCCATTTTAGCGAAAGTTTTAAAGTTTTAATTTCTCTCATTCTATTGTGTAGTCCCGAAATTTTTGACCTTATAAACCCTTAAACTCACTCATCATCCACCTCGAAAAGCTTAGCTGCCAAACCTACC
>QMZD01000291.1 GCA_003662985.1 Archaeoglobales archaeon
AATGGGAATCTTTTTATTCTGGACGTCTATTGTTAGCTGTAAGGGTATTTCTATTTGCAGCTGCATGGGTGGGGATAAATCCCTGCCCTTTTTAATTTCCAAGGAAGATGTAACAGCACCAAAGAATTGATCATCGGAAACTCATAGGTTATATCGCTGATAGCCACTAGCTTTTCAACAAATTATTCGGTATTTGAAACATTTTATGCAGAAAGGCTTTAATACTGGATAATTCAAAAGTTTCCCCATGGCATTGGGATTCGTTCTTGTCAAGATATCACCAAAGAAGGAGAAAGAGGTCTATGAAAAGCTTGCAAATCTCGAGGAGATCGAAGAACTCTATCCACTCTTTGGCGAGTATGATCTAATTGCAAAGATAGTCGTGAGAGACTTCGAAGAGCTCAGCGACGTTGTTGTTAAGAAAATAAGATCATTGGATGGGGTCCTCGAAACAAAAACACTTACGGGAGCCAAGTTCTAACTTTTTATTTTTATGGAGAGATTATGGAAGAGGACAAGAAGGCACTCCGGATTGTTGTACGAAACGAGATAGGGGTGCTCAGAGATGTCACAAAAATAGTTGCCGACTTTGAAGGAAACATCACATATGCTCAAACCTTTATAATAAAGTATGGTGAGAACGCCGGGAATGCAATGATCTATCTGGAAATTGAGAGTGGTGATTTTGAAAGAATAAAAAAGGAGATAGAGAAGCTGGATTCGGTACTTGAACTTGAAGAGGAAAAACCCTTTGAGGAGGTTTTTGGTAAGAGGGTGATCATCTTTGGCGGAGGTGCTCTGGTTTCGCAAGTCGCTCTTGGAGCGATAAGCGAGGCTGACAGGCACAACCTCAGAGGGGAAAGAATTAGCGTTGATACAATGCCAATAATTGGGGAAGAGGAGCTTGCAGAGGCTGTTAAAGCGGTATCAAGGCTTCATAGAGCTGAGATACTAGTGCTTGCCGGAGGACTGATGGGAGGAAAGATAACGGATGAGGTAAAAAGGCTGAGAAAGGCAGGGATACCAGTTATAGCCTTGAACATGTTTGGAACAGTCCCAAGAGTTGCAGATGTTGTTATAAGCGATCCGGTCATGGCTGGAACGCTAGCTGTAATGCACATTTCTGAAAAGGCTAAATTCGACCTCAAGAGAGTGAGGGGAAAAAGGATCTAGGGTTTAAAATCTAGAATTCGATTTATCTTAAGTTTTACTCATAAAAGGTTCTTTGTAACCTTTACGGACAATCCAGGTTTTAAGGCTATTTTTCTTACCAGAGTGGGAAGAATTCTTAGGATTGATGAGGGATGATCCATATCAAGCTTTGAGAAGTCGATATCTTTCCCCACTTTGACGAGCTCATTATAATCGCTATCGGAAAGAATGCTATAGAGTTTCAGGATTTTAGATCCAATGGAGTACTCCCTCGCCATCTTTTTCAGGTATCTCTTTTTGTAAAGTTCAAGGTTAGGGAAGCTCTCACCCAGAATTTCTGCTGCTATGAGGTGGTAGTAAAGCCCGCCTCCGGTATATGGTTTCACCATCCCAGCAGAATCCCCTATGAGGCAGATATTTCCTTTGGCAATCTCGTTTAAGCCAATGGGTATTATCCCTGCATTAAGTTCGAGGAAACTACCTTTAAATCTTCTAGAAACAGAAGGGTGTTTTTCAATTAGATTTTTAAGGTGGTTCAAAGGTTCTGTTTTAGAAACAACACCGATTCTAGCTATCTTACTTTCAAGCGGAATCGCATAGGCAAAAAATCCGTTTGAATACTTTTCACCAAAATAGAGCTCAACCATGTTTTCATCCAAAGGTTCAAAGGTTGCCTCTACCTGAACCGCAGGATATAGATTTGGCTTTGAAAAATCAAATTCAGAAGCAACCTTTGAATTTGCACCATCTGCTCCAATCAGGTAATCGTATTTCACCAGTTTTTTCTCAGAATTGTGAATAATCCTTGCAACTTTCCCAGAAGAACCAATATATTTGGCTTTCAGCCATACCTGAGCAACTTCTGATGCCTTGGATAAAAGTTCAACATCCAGAATTTTTCTCTCTATTACAACCCCTTTCCTCTTCCCGACCATCTCAACGAAATTTCCATCCGGTGAGAAGAAGAACGCCCCTCTTATCCTGTTAACAAAAGACTTCTTTGAGTACCTTCTTAGGCTCTCATAACATTCATCGCTGATAAGCCCAGCACATTGAACAGGAAAGCCTGCCGCCTGATGTTCTTCCACTATTTTAACATCAAATTTTTTACCAAGGTTTAAAGCGGCGAGACTTCCGGCAGGACCTGCTCCAACTATCAGAATGTCCACAATGGAAGTAGGTGGCAAATTAAAAAAACTTTGGATGATTAATGGAAGCTTGAGAAATCATTTGAGAGTCTAAAAGGGTCGTAAAGCTAACTCAAGAAGTTTCGTTCTCTCTTGAAACCGACTTCATCTATGTGGAACAACAGAGAACCTCACCATTTCTCAAAATAATTTACTGCTACGCCAGATGTTACTCTTGAGAGGCTCGCTAAAGAGGTCGAGGAGTTGAAAAGAAAGGTAGAACACCTCGAAATGCAGATAGGGGAGAACTTGAATTGCTCAGCTTTGATGAAGCACTAGAGGAGCTCGGTATAAATGAAGGAAAGTTTATAAGTGATCGCTGGTATTTTCGATTTTAAAGCCAGAGTGAAACCTATTTTTAATTAGAGTTGGATAATCAGTATGCCAAAGATAACTGATTCTTCTTTCTGTTACTCTCATTACAGCAGCAATTTCCTTTACAGGTTTCTCCTATTCAGTTATCTGTTATCCATCTGGATCTTCTTGTTCGTTAGCTTTCCTTGTTTTCTCACAAGGAGTTGACTAAGGTTAGTAAAATAATTTTGGGATAAGACAACAAGACAAACAAACTGAAAAATTGAAAAAGACAAAAAGAAGACTAAAAAGAAATGGCAGATTCAAAATCACATATCCAAGGCCTCTTTCACGGCATCCTCCTTCGACTTTATATCGGCAAGCATCTGGAGAAATATTATCGCCGCCGCTGGTGAGCCACCACCGTGGATAGCTCCAAGCAGGTGAGAACTCGTTGCCCAGAACTCTATGAATTTTATTATTTTAAGTCTTTCCACAGTCGTGAAATTCGGACTTGCTTGGAGGTACTTTTCGACGAGCTTTCCTATCTCAGGATTCTTCAGATCGAACTCAGATGGGGCTGTAACGGGGATCCCTCCTGCAATGTCGGCGAGGTGCATTATAACTTTATTAAAGCCTTCTACTCCA
>QMZD01000292.1 GCA_003662985.1 Archaeoglobales archaeon
CGAAGACCCATTCACACTCAGACAAAACTGAATTTGGATTGAGTATCATCAGAAGTCTCAGAAGTCTCTAAACATAGTTCGAGTGTAATTTTTCAGCTTCTTGTTTTTATCATCCAACTCGAAAAGTTTTTATCAACTCAAAATAACACTCCACCTGTGTATGGACACTACGATCTCTTCGATTTCTCCATAGTCTTTGAGAAAATCATTGCCAAAATTGAGAAGGACGGAGATGTTTACAGTTATATTCGCGAGGGCGAAAATGAAAGAAAGGAGAAGATAATCATTGGGAAGGGTGGGAGGGTAATTGTTAATCCGATTGAACCCGTTAATCTACCGAAAGAGATAACGAACTTCTTACAAATTAAGTTCAAGGAACCCATCTTTTCGGAACCGAAATCATCTGTGGAAGTTTATCTGACCTTTCCAATCGAAGTCGGAGTTTTTCTGGCAGCTAAAAAGAACATCGATGTTCTCGACATTTTCAGTCTTAACAGACCAAAATTCTCCCTTTACGGAAACCCGAGAAACGGAATTATTTGCAGATACTGGCAGAGCGATATTTTCAGTCAGATACCTGAGGTAAACCATCTTAAAGAGGGGATCATGCTGCTTAGGGTGACGAACACTTCAAACGAGTGGATTGAAATCAGCAATGTGGTTTTCGATATTTACGCGATGAAGATCTATTTCGATGAGAGTATGGTTAGCTCCAAAGCATCGGTGAACATCGCATCTCAACGAGTTGCGGAAACTCAGTTTATCGCCAAACCCTTAAAATCGGGGATGAGCAAGTCTCTCGAGTTATATACCGCAAGGAAAATGCCGGTAGTCGGGAAGAAGTTTGTTATGGAGTGGGGACTATAAATGAGGGAGTATGAGGCTGCCAGACTAGTATCAGGTATCAGGTGAAAAAGTATGATCGATCTGCTTGGTTATAAGGTATACGGCGATGTAACCGTTCATGATATCCTTTTTGTAGTTGTAGTAATGGCATTAGCAACGATCCTTGCAAGAATCGTCACCACAAACATCCGGAGAATTCTTATCGACAAAATGAAAAGGGATCAACTCGAGCTCATGCTCAAAATGATCTACTTCGGCATAATTACAGTAGCATTTGTAAGTGTCACTCCTGCCTTAGGATTAAATCTATCCGGTTTGCTCGTTGCCGGAGGTATAGCCGGTATCGTCATAGGTTTTGCGAGCCAGAGTGTCGTTTCGAATCTTATATCCGGAATTTTCCTTATCTCAGAAAAACCCATAAAGATAGGGGATCAGATAAGTGTTGGTGATGTAGCAGGCTTTGTTGAGGATATCAACATTATATCTACGATCGTCCGAACCTACGATGGCCTCTACGTAAGAATTCCAAATGAAAAAGTTTTCACATCCAATATCACCAATTACGTTGCAAACGTGGCTAGGAGATTTGAATATGTTGTTGGAATTCGTTACAGCGATGACGCTGAAAAAGCCGTTGAAATAATAAAGAGACTGGTAGAAGAACATCCTTTCGCTCTGAAAATCCCTGAACCCCAGGTTTTTGTTGATGAACTAGGCGACAACTCAGTCAACATAAAAGTCAGGATTTGGGCCCCTTCAACTGAATGGTACACCGTTAAGATGGATCTCCTCTGGAAGATAAAGAAGGAGCTTGAGGCCAATGGAATAGAGATTCCGTTCCCGCAGAGGACTGTGTGGTTTGCTAATGAACCAAAAATAGCAAACAACCAAAAATAGCAAAAATATGACGATCCATGTTCTGAAAAGGGACGGGAGAAGAGAGGAATTTAAGAGGGAGAAGATAGTAAAAACCTGCAGAAGGGTTGGAGCAAGTGAAAGAATAGCGAGAAAGGTTGCAAAAGAGGTTGAAGATAGAATATACGATGGCATTACAACTGATGAGGTTCTTACCCTCGTCGTAGATTTGCTGGACAAGTATGAGTATTCTAAGGGAGTCAAATACAATCTCAAAAAATCCTTGCTGAGATTGGGCCCTTCTGGCTTCGGATTTGAGAAGTTTGTTGCAAGACTCCTCGAAGAATATGGTTACTCAACAAAAACCAATGTTTATACCGATGGTAGGTGCGTAAGACATGAAATTGATGTAATCGCTGAGAAGGAGAAAAGATACATGATAGAGTGTAAATTCCACAATCTACCGATCTACACGGGCTTGAAAGAGGTTATGTATACCTATGCAAGATTTCTCGATCTGCTTGAGTCGAAAAACTCAGCCGAGTTTAATTCGGTGTGGGTTTTCACGAATACGAAGTTTTCTGAAGATGCAAAGAGATACGCGAAATGTAAAGGAATGAAACTTACTGGCTGGAACTATCCGGAAAAGGAAGGTATTGAAACCCTACTTGAAAGGAAGAACCTCTATCCAATCTCCATTTTAAAGATCGAGAAACATTTGCTTGATAGATTTGTAGAAGCTGGTTATGTATTCTGCAGAGATCTTGTTGAAACAGAACCTAAGGAGATCAAGGCAAAGACCGGGTTAAGTTTAAGAGAAGTTAGAAAAGTCCGGGAAGAGGCTAAATTGGTGCTGAACGGTTAGAAGATTTAGAATTGTAGAATTGTGGAATGGGTTAAGTGGTTGATTGGTTGATTGTTGAGCTTTTGAGCTCTTAATCTTTTAATCTTTTTAATGAATTGAAGTCTAAACTGGTTTGAGGTATCGATTTCTAAAAATAACCAAACAACCAGCTAGATAACCTAACTAACCAATCAGCCTAGAAAGGTAGCAAATGAGACTGAGTGAAGGCGTAAAAGATGAAATCAACTCCAAAGATTGCCACAAGGATTGCTAGGGCAAACAGCAAAATCTTGTAAAACCTGAGGCTGAAACCGCTTAGAGATGTTATACGTGCCAGAGATGTTAACCATGCAAAATCAAGCCAAACGTGGGCTGCATAGAGCACTCCGATGCCTGCAAGACCCCAGTAGCCTACAGCCTCCATTATGAGCGGCGATCCAATGCCCGCCCACCATGCTATGAAGAAGGGGTTTAAGGCTGATAGACTGATTCCTACTAGAAGTGGAGAAGCTGAAGAGCCCGAAGCTGAGAGGGAATTCACCCTTATAGCATCCTTTGCCGTCAGGTAGGAGAAAAATAAGAGAAAAGCACCTCCTATGAAACTCAGAACCGTTGAGACCTCCCTGGTTAGAATGGCAACACCCAAGCCAATAATTATGACGAGAGGTAGCTCGACCGCCATGTGTCCTAAGCTAACCATAAATCCACCTTTCCACCCCTTCTTAACTCCTACA
>QMZD01000293.1 GCA_003662985.1 Archaeoglobales archaeon
ACATAAAAAAAGTTGTAAACGAATATAAAAAACTAAAAGTTGATGAGATCATCGTCAAAAAAATGCACAATTGGGGTGGAGAACTTTATAGTATTGACAAATCAACCAAAAAACCTGGTATTTGCACATTTCCTTGGTACGCTCTAACGATATTATGGGATGGCTCCGTTGTTCTGTGTCCCCAAGATTTTTATGGGATCTTAGAGATCGGTAACATCAAAGAGAACTCCCTATTTGAAATATGGAACAATGAAAAAATGAAGAAAATACGAGCAAAAATGTCAAGGAGAGACTATAAAGATTTAAAACCTTGTAATAATTGCGACAGGATTTGGAGAGAACAATTTCTAGGGGTTCCAGGAGAATTTTTAACTACATTTTTAAAAGAAAATATTCTCGGGTATAAAAAATGAAAAAAGTACTAGTTACCGGTGCCACTGGATTTACCGGTAGTCACTTAGTTAGAAGACTTTTGAAAGAAGGGTATGCTGTTAGAGCTTTTATCAGAAAAAGAAGTTCAAAACTACCATCTGGGATCGAGATCGTAATGGGGGATCTAAGGGATAAAGACTCAATCGTGAAAGCTGTTAAGGGGATTGATATTATTTTCCATGTTGCAGCACAATTTCAGGATTATCGAGCAAAAGATAAAGTTTACTGGGAGGTTAATGTCGAAGGAACTAAATATCTCCTAGAGGAGGCTTTGAAAAACGATATTGAGAGGTTCATACACTGTAGTACCGTTGGCGTATTAGGAGACGTAAAGGAAATTCCCGCAAACGAGGATACTCCCCCTAACCCAGGAGATATATATCAAATAACAAAATATGAGGCAGAAAAACTTGCATTAGAGTACTACAAAAAACATGGACTACCAGTTGTGGTGATAAGACCAGCAGGAATCTATGGTCCCGGAGACATGAGGCTGTTAAAACTTTTTAAATTAATAAGTGAGAATAAATTTGTGATGTTTGGCAATGGTGATAAGCTCTACCACCTCACATACATTGACGATCTCATCAATGGGTTCATTTTATGTGCAACTAAAAAAGGTATAGAGGGAGAGATTTTTATAATAGCTGGAGAGGAACCAATAACCGTCAAAGAACTCGTTAAACAGATCTCAGAAACATTAGGGGTACCATATCCACGAAGAAGATTTCCGTTATTTCCAGTGTTCGTAGCAAGCATCCTTTGTGAAAAAATCTGTAAGTTATTTGGTGTTTCTCCTCCTTTATTCCCGAGAAGACTAGACTTTTTCAGAAAAAATAGGGCATTCAGCATAGAAAAAGCAAAAAAGGTACTAGGATATGAACCGCAAATAGATTTGAAAACAGGATTAAAAAGAACCATAGAATGGTACAAAATGAATGGTTACCTTTAATCTTTAATCTATTCTTAGGTGAGTTTAGCTGGGTGTTGTTTAGATGGAAAAAATAAGTGCAATAATCCCAGCTTATAACGCCGAAAAAACAATTAAAGAGTGTATAAATGCTGTTTTAGCTCAATCTTACAAACCATCGGAAGTGATCGTGGTTGACGACGGGAGCACAGATAATACCTACAAAATAGCTTCCCAGTTCAATGAAGTTAAGGTGATCAGATCTAATATAAACAGAGGGGTTGCTTCTGCAAGAAATCTTGGAATCATGGCCTCAAAATACAAATACATTTACTTTATAGACTCTGATTCATTTCCACGGAAAAAATGCATAGAATTGCTGATGAAAGAATTTTCAAAAGACGAAAAAATTGGTATCGTGGGGGGATCAAATATATCTCCAGAATATATAAATGATAAATACAATAAAGCTTATGATATCACAAACAGATACGGGCACCATATAAATCTACAAGAAGGATACGTCGAATACATCGGCGGAAACTTCTGTATAAAAAAAGAAATTTTTAATAAAATTGGATTATACGATACCAATCTTAGAACGCATGAGGATTTCGACTTATGTATCAGAGCAAGAAAAGAAGGTTACAAAGTATACTTCCAACCAAAGGCAATAGCGGATCACTATCACCAAAGAATTACACTAAAAAAATATTTAAGATATGCTTACACCGGAGGGAAATTTGGAACTATCTTTAGACTTAAACACAAACCTTTCGCACCATTCAGCAAATATCTACCAGAAAATTGTGTACTCATTGCCCTTTTATTGCCTTTTTTTGTTACTTTTGCAACCACGAGAGTGATTCAAAAAAATATTAAGTTAAGACCAATAACTGAAATACTGTCGAATTCCCACCTAATTTTCCTCAATCAGCTATTCATGTGTTTGGGAATGATAGAGGGTGCATACCTATTTAAAAAAAAGTACAAAACTAATAAACCAAAAATTAACTAAAATTTACTTTCTCAAAAATACCTCTTTTTGAAAAGATATAAAATTACAAAAATTCCCGCTATTGTCATAGTCATTTCTAGTAGTCCAGTGGTCTTTGATGGTGTTGATTCTGAAGATTCTGAAATAACGGTATAATTAGACTTTTGCTTATTCGGTGGTGTTTCAAGTATTGTTGGCTCTTTAGCTGGAAGAGGTGTCGTAGCATTGGAAACATGTATATTGAGCGGAGAGGTAGACAACTCAGCTTTAACACCAATAGCAAATATGCTGAAACCAGAGACATGTGCAGTGAAATAGTAGAAGTTATCATCTTCCCCACTTCGTGATGTCTCAAGCTCGACCCATCTCTCACCATTGTACCTCAGCATAAGAACTTCATCTGGGGAGTAACCCCTAACATCTAGCCAGTGTTTTTCAACCCTAAATTTTATATACTCCTCTTCAGGCTCAACTTTTTCCCTAGTTCCGAATTTCGTAAACACTATTTCGGCAAAATAATTCACTTCAGCAGGAGGGTTGGGTACTGTCCCAGGCAATTTATTCACCCTTGAAAAACGACAATCTACATATATATTTTTCTTGAACTTCAAAGTAAATGAGAGGAGGTCTGTCATTTCGGCATAGCTCTTTGGAACCACAATTTCATGGAAATTTGAATCTGGGAAGTATTTAGATAAAACAAATGCACTAGAGAACTGAGCTTCAAACAATGGAGGGCCACCCCCTCCTCCACCTCCACCTCCGGTGATTGGAGGTGATGATGGAGATAGCGATTTGGTTGTGGCTGTATGATTTACCCATGTTTGATTTACGTTTCCCGATTGATCGACCGTGTGCGTTGAGATCGTGTAAGCTGTTCCCGGTTGCAAGTTGGTTGCGTTGTAGAAGTTGATCGAGGGATCTGAGGTGTTCTCCTTG
>QMZD01000294.1 GCA_003662985.1 Archaeoglobales archaeon
AACCTCCCCATCCTTTTTATCCAAAATTCCAGCGGCCGAAAGATTGTTAACCGCCCTATAAACGGTGGAAACAGGAATCTTCACTCCATTAGCCTTCAACCTCTTGTGAAGTTCGGATAGGTTAACGCAGTCATCCTTTAGCAAGCTTATTATATCTATCCTGCTGGGGAGGGAACTCTCTTTAAGCAAGCGCGTGATATCGTCCGAGCTTGGGTCTGAGCGTCTCTTTTCATTCTTCATGCCTTAGCTAAATTTTATTCTCATTTTAAAAATATTTCGATTTTCTTTAACAAAGTTAATATTTATCTGGATTGAAATTCAACTTATAATTTCAAATAAATTTGAAAAAATTTATGTTCTAAACATCTCCCTAACACTTTTGTTAAAAGCTATTTCCCCTATTGACTCAAGCATCCTGCATATCTGCAGCATAAGTTCTTTCAGGATAGCAGCTTTGCCATTATCTATCGAGTTATGAATTTCCTGGCTAACCTTTTCAACATTCTCTAAGAACTCTTGAACGGTTTTTATATCGCTTGAGGTGAAGGAATCGAAACCCATTTTGAATAATTCCTCAAGCTCTGGCATGGATGAGGAAATTTCTCTCCTAACATCGGGCTCGGAATTTATGAGGTATCGAGATAGGATAAATAGCAGATCTGCGATCTCCTCAAAAAACTTCGATACAATTCTTGAGCCGAGTAGAAATCTGAGCTCGTCCCATTCAGGAATGGCGATCTTTTTCATCCCCCGGTTAACGAGTCTTACCGATAGGAGATATAACCTATCAAAGTCGTCTTCGTATCTTCTTATCCTGCTTTCTATATCATCTTCCTTTTCCTGAACTAAAAACGATTTTATCTCTGAGATTATGCCTGAAAGTATCTGGAACATCCTCCTTATGATGGTTAGAACATCAAAATCTGGAATCGTGAAGCAGTGAAGGACAATTTTCTCATTTGTAGCGTCGAGTACCTCCATGCCTATATAGTGATGGGATAATTCAGAGATCTCTGTTATGTGTTCTCCCGCGTTCTCGTCTATGATCTCTATCTTATCCACCCCAAGGGAGTAGATCGCTCCTAAGAATTTCTTCAAAAACTTTTTATTGTAGCTGGGAACCTCCTTTACCGTTACTTTTATCTCTTCCTTCTCGCCTTTCTGGGGCTGGATGATTATCGTATCATCGTACTCATTTAAAATGACCTCATCTCCCTGTTTCAGATTATACTTAGAAATCCAATCCTTCGGGAGTGAAACCATATAGCTCGATCTACCTACTAACTGGAGCTTTCTGACCTTCATCACTACTACTTCAACTATAGAGTACTTAAAAGTTATTGAAAAAAATACGTATTTTTCTTATAAGCATATGAGCTCCAAGCAAATATGTACATTATGGTGTAATATTTTGGAAAACTTTATAAAATTAAACTCCAAATTTTAAACTATGGAAAGATTGAGTCTTGTCTCTCAAGATCATCTGGATCAGGATGAATTGAACATAAGGATTGCCGGAAGAGGAGGCCAGGGTATAATTAAACTTGGTCTTTTCTTAGCTGAGGCTAGTGTTCTCGAGGGGAAGAACGTTGTTCAAACGCAGAGCTATGGGCCAGAGGCAAGAGGAGGAGCTTGCAGAACGGATCTGGTAATCAGCAAGGATGAAATCGATTATCCGGGTCTGAGGAGGATAGACATTTTTCTGGTGTTGGATCAGGAAGCATATGTGAAATACTCGCCATTGCTCAACAAGAAATCGATTGTAATATATGATTCAGATCTAGTAAAACCCGGCAAGGCTGATTACAAGCTTATTGGTTTTCCATTCACAAAGAAAGCGTTAAATGAGTTTGGAAACACCCTCTTCGCCAACATAATCGCTTTTGGCGCTCTTGTTGCAGTAACAGGTATTGTAAAACCGGAAACAGCTTTGTACGTTCTCAATAAAAGGCTGAAGAGATACAATCAGGAAAATCTAAAGGCATTTATTGAAGGATACGAGATGGTAGTGAAAGTTCCTTTAATTCATTGAAGTTGTATGAAGGTAAGAAGAAAGTACGAGGTTTTGGTAGACCATCATCTCTGTAAAAAATGTGGTATATGCGTTTTTGTTTGCCCAAAAAAGGTTTTTTCGCTTTCTGATGAACTGAAAGTTGATTCTGAGAGATGTAATGGATGCAGGAGATGTGAGGTTTACTGCCCCGATTTTGCAATCGAGATTGTTGAGCTACAAAGAGGCGGTGTAAATGAAGGTAGAGTTAGAAGTGAAGACAGCGAAAAAGGAGCTATTGCAGGGAAATGAGGCTGTTGTCAGAGCGGCAATAAATGCGGGGTGCAATTTCTTTGCCGGCTACCCGATAACTCCGTCCTCTGAGATAGCCCATGGAATGGCAGAGCTTTTACCGAAATACAATGGCATATTCGTCCAAATGGAGGATGAACTCGCCTCAATTTCTGCAGCAATCGGGGCAGCCTTGGCAGGGGCAAAGGCCATGACCGCAACTTCCGGACCGGGGTTTAGCCTCATGCAGGAAAGCATAGGATATGCAGCTATAACAGAAACGCCCGTCGTAATATTCAACGTTATGAGGGCTGGGCCGAGTACTGGAATTCCTACAGCACCCTCTCAAGGCGATGTGCTCCAAGCTAAGCATGGGAGCCATGGGGATTATCCTGTTGTCGTCTTAGCTCCCGGAACGGTTAAGGATTCATATTATCTTACTGAAGAGGCATTCAGGGTGGCCGAGGAGTATCGTGTTCCAGTGGTGGTTCTTTCAGACGAGATCATCGGCCATATGCGGGAGAGTGTCGAATTGCCAAAGCTCAAATCAAAGGATGAGATTAAACAGGGTATAGAAAGAAGGCTCGGTGCTGGCTTAAGGGGGCATGTGACCGGTTTGGTTTACGATGAAACCGGCATGCCAACGACAGAGCCAGAGAAATACGAAAAATTGCTTAGAAGACTTCTCTCAAAAATTGAAGATGAAAGACTGATGAGATATAAAATGGAAGAAGTAGAAGATGCTGAAATCCTGTTTGTGACGTATGGATCAACGTATCGATCTGCGAGAAGAGCAGTCAAGATTTTGAGAGCTAAATCTGTTAAAGCAGGTTTATTCAAGATTGAAACCCTCAATCCCTTGCCTGAAAGGGCGTTAAAGGAAGCCGCATCGAATGCGAGCAAAATCATAGTGCCAGAGATGAACATGGGACAGATCGTTAAAGAGGTAAAGGCTATACTTTGCGATATGGACGTGGTCGGAATTTCATCATT
>QMZD01000295.1 GCA_003662985.1 Archaeoglobales archaeon
CTTAATTTAGATGAATTGGAGACCCCTTATCAGGCATTTTTGAGAAAGCTTCTACCTGAAAGGGTATTGGGTTACTGCTGGAGGTGGTTCGATGGCGGGAAATAATTTTAGGAAACTACACAAAAATCATTTCATAGAAAAACAGATCAACTACGAATTCTTGAATGATAAAACACACACATTCTCACTTTTCCGAAAGAAAACAGAAAATTTCGATTGATTACAATTACACCTGTAAGGGATCGTTTACAATCGAGTTACTAAAGTTAGGTTTTAGTCATGTCATGAATTGAATGAATTTATGGGGTAGTTGGTTCTTATTTTTCGTGAGCAAAAATAAATTTTACTTAACTGTTGAGATGTCAAGGATTGTATAAAAGGCTTTCTTTGTGAAAATGCCCTCACTGCAAACTTGATAGGTTAAATCAAGCATATAGTATGGTTCGGATAGTCGTTGGAAGGTATTGGATATCTTTTCTTAGGAATTATATATTTCTATTTATATCAGCTGAGATCTAACCATAGTTCAAAACAGGCTCGTTCGGGTCATCTAACATCCGTATCTTTCACTTCATAGTAGTGATCTTTGCTAGACTCAAGATTTTGACCTCTAAATAAACATCTTCTCTCAGAGCAAAATGCTCGTCTTCACCTCTGTAAGCAACACCCAGATAGCTTCGAAAACCACCTGAACAGGTCTGTCTTAGCCGTTTTAATAGCGATAAGAGGACTAAGATAATAAAAGCCTAGCGAGAATAGCAACGAGAATAGCAAATATTACTATTACAAGGATTATTGTAATAATAAAACAGATTCGAAAGGTTAAAATTTGGCTAGAATTAATTGACTTTGGGGTTGTAAAATAATTTAGAGGGGGTAAGATGAGAAAGGCTCTAATTGCAGGGATTTTCTTGGTCTTGGCAACCATTGTTGTAGCTGGAGCCTTTTTGCCAGAAGGGAAGGCGAAGGAGAAGGCAAGAATGCCCTACATAATTCATTCCACCGATCCAGCTTTGAAGACTTCACTAAAAGTAAGACATACATTTCCAAAAGCTTTCACAGCCGATCTTACCGCTGAAGAAGTTGAAAAGCTCAGGCAGCTTGGCATAAAGGTTGAGAGGGTTAAGCTCTACCACATTTTAGCTCCTCCAGACAAATGCGGTGATGGTATTTGCCAACCCTTCGAGAGCCCGGAAACCTGTCCTGATGATTGTGGTTCTGAAAATGGAGGCGATAGCAATGAAAGAACCTGCTTACCATCAGATCAAACTCCGTGGGGAATCGAAAAGATATACAACGATTCTACAATAACCATAACAACTGGTGGAGAGGGAGTTGACGTTGCAGTTTTGGATACCGGAGTTTACAAAGATCATCCCGATTTAAAGAACAGGATTAAGCAGTGCGTCGATTTCACTATTGGGGGACCTTTCAAGACAAGGATAAAGGATGGAAGCTGTGATGATGGCCATGGACATGGAACGCATGTAGCAGGAACCATCGCAGCCGACGGAGGGGCTGATGGCTTAGGAATCTACGGAATCGCTCCTCAGGCGAATATATTCGCCTACAAGGTTTGTGATAATAGCGGCAGTTGCTGGGCAGACGATATCGCTGCAGCGATAAGATACGCAACCGATAACGAAGCAGAGATAATTTCGATGAGTTTGGGTAGTGACGAGGAGAGCTCTTTGATAAGAGATGCGATCGATTACGCTGTAAGCCACGGAGTTCTTGTTGTAGCTGCAGCAGGCAACGATGGTCCGGCAGAAGGAAGCATTGATTATCCCGCTGCCAATGTTAATGTCATAGCTGTTGGCGCTATCGATGTGTATGAGAATGTTCCAGATTGGTCCTCAAGAGGCATAAACGATGGAGACTATACAATTGAAGAGAGAGAAATCGAATTCGGTGCTCCGGGAGTAAGCATCGAATCAACTTGGAACGATGGATGCTATGCCATTTTGGATGGAACGAGCATGGCCACGCCTCACGTTAGCGGCTTGGCAGCAAAGGTGTGGGCGAATGTGACCGACTTGAATGAAGATGGTTATGTAAATGGTGAAGATGTTAGAATTTACCTCCATGGTTTAGCAAGGGACATCTGGACTGAAGGAGATGATCCCGCAACTGGGTTCGGCCTACCCTCAGTGAAGTAAAATTAATTTTTCATTTTTTAACATGGTTATTTTAATAATATTACATCTTGTATCTGGGCAACTGATATATCGGATAAAGTAGTTCTATTTTTGAATGACCATACACGTGAATTTTACCAAAATCGAACCAGGAGATCATCTATGTTTGTTATATGATGAGAAGGAAAGTAAACTTTACACTGAAATCCTTTTCATCGTAGAAGGCTTAAAGGAGAACGAGCTCGTTGTGGTTTGCGATGAAGAAGAAATAGTTAGCACTCTCAACGAGGTTGTGGATGCCGAAAGCTTTATGGAAAGGGGACAGCTCGTTTTCCTATCAAAGGAAGAGCTTTACTTGGAGGAGGGAATTCTCGATGTAGAAAAGATTCTGGAAAGCATCGCAGAATACAATGAGAAAGCGTTGATAGAGGGCTACAAAGGCTTGAGGATAGTCGGAGACGCAACGTGGATTCAAACTCATCCTAAAGCTGAGAGATTTCTTGAGTTCGAAGCTAAGCTCAACAGATTCCTTCCCCTGACGAGGTGCAAGATGCTCTGCCTTTTCGATGAGAGGAAACTCAATCCGGATCTGCTTTTAAAGCTCCTTCAATCCCATCCAAAGGTTGTGAGCGGAGAGGAAGTCAGCTTAAATCCGAACTACATCCCACCAGAGCTTTTCCTCAAGGAGCTATGGAAGGACGAAACCATTCAAAGGCTGATAGAGAGAAAGTTCAGGAAAGAATTAGACGAGGTTGAGAGGAAGTTCAAACTCCTCTTCCATTCCCCCTTCGATGCAATCATTTTCGTCAAAGATTCCAAAGTGAGTTCATGCAATCCCACTGCCCTAAAAATGCTTGCTATCGGAGGTTTAGGGATCTTATTGGCAAAAAAATAGGCGATCTATCTGAAGAAATATCAAAGAGAATTGAAATAGCGAACAAAAAGCCCCAGTTCTTCGAATTGGAGCTCAAAAAGCCGGATGGATCTAAAGCTTACTTGGAGCTAAGCCTTACAAAGGTAAACGACAGCTTCCTCATCATCGCCAGAGATGTAACGGAAAGAAAAGAGATGGAGAGAAAGCTCAAGGAGAGCGAGGAGAGGTTTAGGAAGATCTTTGAGTCAGCTCCTATTC
>QMZD01000296.1 GCA_003662985.1 Archaeoglobales archaeon
AGAAAGTAATTTCAATTATTATATCCTAAATCTCCCCTGTTAAAAGCCGAGACACTTCAAATCGACTTGTTCTTAGATGGGCTAGAAATCTGAAAATGAGATTTTATTTACCAGTAAATTAAAAGCTGAAATCCCGCCGTATACCACTCTTCCACATAATTTTACTCCAGTCTGAAAAAATACTATGGGGGTCTTTTTTACTTTTGGTAACAAAGTTGTTTTCCGGGTTAGAGCCAACGTTGAGTGTGTTATAGAATTATTCTAAAAATTGCAAAGTTTAAAGGTTAAGAACAATCGAAAAACTTAATTGAAATACCGTAAATTATTTATTCGAAGAGCACTAGGAAAGCCTAACGAAAGGGGGTGGATCAAACATGCCTGAGATTGAAGTTAAGGGTAAGAAGCTTTTGCTCGATGAAGATGGATTTCTTCAGGATTGGGAAGAGTGGGACGAGGACGTAGCTAAGGCTCTCGCAGCCGATGACAGATGGACCGGTGCCAAGGTGGAGCTCACCGACGAACATTGGGAGATTATAAGATTCCTGAGAAGTTATTATGAGAAGTATGGTGTTGCCCCCCCAATAAGGATTCTCGTTAAAGAGGTCAAAAAGGCATTCGGTCCTGAGAAAGGAAACTTGAAGTACCTCTATAAATTGTTCCCACAGGGTCCTGCAAAAGACGCTTGTAGAATAGCTGGTCTGCCGAAGCCAACGGGTTGTGTCTAATTTTCAAAAATATTCATTTTTTATTGTTTTTAGATATTTAAGATATTCAAGATATTTTTGCTATTATTTTTCCAAGATTCTTAAAGCTATTCTTGATCACTTTTAATATTCTCGATAAGATTTCCTACAAAACTAGGATAACTTAGAACGTTCAGGTGCTGATAGCAAGCAAGCGTTGATTTTCTAATGACTCCATCCCTACCCTCGATTCCCTTCCCCCTTAGAACCTTAAAAGCAAAGTCGAGTTTTTCCGACGGTATCACCCTTGAGTAATGGAACTCGTGTCCTCTGAGAATGTCCCCTCTTTTACTGATTATTGTATCTGTAGCTGATTCATAGACCGTATACCCTAGAGCGTGGAATCTCTGATTCATTTCGGTTTTGTAGGGGAGGAAACCTACCATATCAAATTCTCCATCGTCGGTGGAAATAGTTTCTCCCAAATACATCAAGCCACCACATTCCGCATACACTGGCTTTGAAGACTCACAGAACTCATAAATGCTCCTCCTTAGAGATTTGTTTCGTTCAAGCTCTTCAGCAAAAACCTCTGGAAAGCCACCTCCAATATAAAGAGCGTCGATTTCCGGTAGGTTTCTATTATACAGCGAATCCACAACCTTTATTTCTAACCCGCTTGCTTCGAGAGCATCGAGATTGTCTTGATAATAAAAGGAGAAAGGTTTATCCATTACAACTCCTATGCTTCCCTGTTTTTTTCGAGGAATGAAAAGAGGATTAGGGTCTACTTCTTCAATTTTAGGGGAATTTCTACTAGTTTCGAAAATCCTATCGACGTCAACATATTTTTCTACAAGAGCGGCGAGCGAATCAAAAAGCCCTTCGTATTCCTCTCTTTCATGAGCAGGAATGAGGCCGAGATGCCGGTATGGCATGGTTATTTCCTTTCGTGGAATTGTGCCGTAAACTCTCAACCCCGTTAACTTTTCAACTGCAAGCCTAACCCTGGATGAATGCCTAGGATTGCCCGTTCTGTTGAGTATCACACCCCTTAAATCGACTTCCTTGTCAAATGTCTTATATCCATGAATCATCGCGGCAACAGACCTTGACATTCTCTCAACGTCAGCTACGAGTAAAACTGGAGCTTTTAAAATCTTTGCGACGTGTGCTGTGCTTCCCTCCTCCTCGATTGCATCATGAGAATCGAAAAGCCCCGTTTTTCCCTCGATTACTGCAATGTCAGCACCTCTTGAGTTTCTCTGGAAAGTTTCCATAATGCTGTAGGAATCCATCATAAAGCTATCTATGTTCCTGGATTTCCTTCCAGTTGCAAAATAATGGAAACCGGGATCTATAAAATCTGGACCTACCTTGAAGGGCTGGACGACGAGACCTCTGTTTCTCAGCGCCCTCATTAGACCGATGGAGACCATCGTTTTTCCGACTTTACTTTTGATGCCTGAGATCAGGATTCTCGGAATGTCAATTGCACCCATCGCTAACTTCTTCCTTTTAACTGTTCAAATACATTTTGTATGATTTTGTTTGTATTCTGTTTGTTAAATCTCAAAATTCAATTCCAGACCAACTCCACAGTTCATACTTGAAGCCAGCCGTTCTATCTCCTTCTTTTTCTGAGTACAGTGACAGGGAAGGATAAGATTAAGTTCCTCAATCACTTTAAGATTGCTAAATCCATGGAATCCTCCAACAATGCCGTAGACGCTTCCATATTTTTCTCCCTCTTCAATTATTCTTTCCACACCTGGATGGGAACATCCGGTTAGAATGACTATTCCATTTTTGGTTTCAAGCAGTAATGACTGCTCCTTTATGCTCTTACCAAGTTCACCCGTGGTAAGACAATTTTTGCTTATCTCCATGCCTCGGCTTACCTCAATCAACTCTGCTCTCCTTTCTATCTCCCTCTTTAAGTTTTGGGAAAGCGAAGGAAGGACATAAACTTTCAAGCTATCGTTTACGTTTAGCAAATTTGATAGTCCGCCAATGTGATCCCAGTGATTGTGAGAGATTACAACCTTGTCAATACTTGTGGGAGGGATTCTCAACCTTTCCAGATTCCTCAAAAGGACGTTTCCATCCCATCCAGTATCGAACAAAATTCTTTCTCTACCATCCACACAACAAGAAAAACCCCACCCAGTCTCCAAATCATCAACTATTTTTTCATTGTCGTAGACGATTGTTAGTTTCATGCATAAACTCAGATAAAAAAGATAAAAAATTTTCTCAAACTACCTATACTCATTCGCTTTTTTTAAGTTCTCTTATCCTTTTCCTAATGTATTCAAGCTCTTCTTCGAGTATTTTTTCCTCTTCTTCAAGCCATTTTAGTTCATCTTCTTCCGTGAAATATGTATATCCCGCGAAATAGGGCCCTAAATAGGGTCCCCATCTCATCCATCCCGGCAATCCTGTTGCCCAAAACCACCATCTCCAACCTCTACCCCATCCTGGTCCCCAGCCTGGCCATCCCCAGGGCATCTCACCACCTCCAGAAGAACCCTCTCATCCTCCTTGGTCTTCCTGCTCTTGCTCTTGCCCTTCCGTAC
>QMZD01000297.1 GCA_003662985.1 Archaeoglobales archaeon
ACTTATTCGAGGGTTTAGAGTCTAATACCTACTAAGAACCGTGTAGCTCAAACTAAATGTAGTCAAGTTGAATTGGAGATGGGGAAGTACTGATATTACAACAGATAAGCCGCCGGCGGGCTTTGAACCCGCGACCTGGTGATTACAAGTCACCCGCTCTGGCCAGCTGAGCTACGGCGGCAGAGATGGTCAGAAGCTCAGAGGCTTAGGATTAATAAGCTGAATTGAATATAAGAATTTTGCTTTGGGATCTTGATTAGTTTTAAGCCATATTCGGCTATAAGTTACTTAGTTGCTCTTGGTTAAAGAGGTTGACGTCAAGAACTACCATCTTCACTTACTTTTTCCACACTTACATTCTCCCATCTAAATTTTTATAATTTAAACAATAAGGTTTTGTGTGAACTACATCAAGCTCTCACTTATCGCCTGGACAGCCTACGTAATATCCTACCTGGGAAGAATGAACTTTGCAGCCCTCATACCTCTCATCAGAGAGTCTTACAGCTTTTCAAACACCCAGATAGGACTGATAGCTTCCACGCTATTTTTGGCGTACACGATTTTTCAGATCCCCTCGGGATTGCTAATCGACCGATTTGGGATTAAATACGTGTTTACTCTTGGATGCTTGCTCATGGCAATCGGGAATTTGACGATCATAACATGGATCTTGCCTTTGATGATCGTGGCCCAATTCGTTAATGGAGTCGGGCAAAGCACCGGATGGAGTTTGATGGTAAAATTTACATCCCAAACCGAGGTTAAAGCTAGAGCCATCGGCATTCTGAGCTCAGCAGTTCCAGTGGGAGCGTTTCTGTCCTTTGTTGTTGCAAGTTTTCTAGCTGAAAAAATAGGAATAAACCATGCGTTCATCTTTCCGGCCTTTTTACTTTCCGTAATGGCCATTCTGTCTTTCTATTTCCTTCCTGCTGGTAGGAGCGATGAAATCAGTTTAGGGTTTGTCAGAAGGTTCATTGAAGATAGAAACATCGCCATCCTTCCCAGTTTTCGGTTTTCTTCTCTATGATAGGATTGTTCACATGGGCGTCAGCCTATCTCTACGATACCTTTGGAATTCGGGAGTTCGAGGCTGCAAGACTCGCATCTTTAATCCCTCTGGCCGGGATAATTGGTGGCATCTCAGGAGGTTACTTCTCTCAGTATTTAGGAGAACGAAATACGATAGTCCTTAACCAGTTAATGGCAACGATTCTTTTCATTATGGCATTTTTTACAAGGAACCTGGTGTTTTCCGTCTCCGTACTTGTAGTAGCATCCATATTCTTCAGATTTGGTGTTGGAGCGACGTACTCTCTTGCTGTAAAGATTGCGGAACCATATTCAGCGTCTATCTCCGGCTACCTAACGTTTGTTGCTAACGTGGGGGGCGTAATCTCAACCGCCTTAATAGGTTCGCTTGCCGATAGCCTCGGTTTTCAATACATTTTCGTAGTTTTTGCATTCCTCTTCGGCCGTAGTACGATACTGAGTTTCTATCTGGAGTCTCATCTGAATGAACAAAATGATAGAGGGGGCTGAAATATTAGACGACCAGAAAGAACTGGTGAACTTTTATATACCTCTCATTTAACATTCTGCGATGGCCGATTTCACCGCATCCGATGCTGCAGAGATTCTTCTGATGATAAGAAACAAGTTTCTAAAACTCGTCATAATCATAGCCGCTACTTGGGCCATATCTTTTACGTTCATCTCGGATTACCTCATTGAAACGATGAGAAACCATCTCCTCCCTTTGGGAGCCAAGCTAATATACATCTACCCCTTAGAGGGCCTAATTCTGAAGCTAAAAATCAGTCTTTATCTAGGATTTATCGCCGGACTTCCATACCTAATATACATAATCTACAGAGCTCTCAAGGAAAGAACAGAATTGCTCGAAAATGTGACAATATCCAAGGGAAGTGCCTTCAAGTATGGTATAGTTTCAATCCTGCTTTTCATTCTGGGCGTGGCGTACGGATATTTCCTCATGCTCCCGGTTTTCATGCAGTTCCTATACAGCAACGCAGCAGTTCAAGGAGTAGAAGCGACGTACTCCATCGCTGAGTTCATAAGCTTCATAATCCTAATGCTCGCTGTTTTTGGAGCTGTTTTCCAGCTTCCTTTGGTTATGATCTTCCTCGTCAGTAACGATCTCATAAAATATTCAACTATCACCTACTACCGCAGACACTTTTACATTGGATTTTTCATTCTCGGAGCGGCAATAACCCCTCCGGATGTTTTCACCCAGGCTATGGTTGCAGGACCAATGATACTCTTCTTTGAAATCAGCATATTTGCTATAAAAATAATATTCAGAAAGAAAATAAAAGAGGAAGGAGTCTCACAGCCTGCTTGATTTGCTCAATCAATAAAAGCAGCTCCTTCATCGGCTGGACCTACAAGCCTGGCGTACTTGGCAAGGTATCCGCTCAGCTTTCTTTCAGGTGGTTTCCACTTCTCTCTCCTCCCTTTGAGTTCATCCTCGTTAACCTTGAGTTCGATTCTTCTTGAGGGGATGTCTATGTATATCCTATCCCCATTTTTAACGAGTGCTATATTCCCTCCAACCATCGCCTCGGGAGAAACATGTCCAATGCACGGCCCTCTTGTAGCCCCGCTGAATCTTCCGTCAGTTATCAAAGCAACCCTCTTATAGCCCATACCGGAAATCGCTGCCGTTGGAAGAAGCATCTCAGGCATTCCAGGAGCTCCCTTAGGCCCCATGTACCTTATAACCACGACATCCTCCTCTTCTATCTCATTGTTTAGAATAGACTTTAAGGCCTCCTGTTCCGAATCAAAACACTTGGCATTCCCCTCGAAAACCATCATATCCTCAGGTACAGCTGCAGACTTGATAACGGCCCCTTTTTCTGCCAAATTTCCTTTAAGGATTGAAATTCCTCCCTCCTTATGGAGGGGTTCATTCAGATCTTTTATTATATCTCTTCCCCTCACAAACGCTTTTTCAGCGATATCATAGATCTTTAGTCCACTAACCGTTAGCTCGTTTTGGAAGAGTTCTTTTGCTTTTTTGAGGAGCATTGGAACTCCACCGCTCTCATCCAGATCGACAATTGTGTAGTTGCTCGCCGGATCTATAGCAACGATGTGGGGTGTTTTCTTGCTTATCTCATCAAAAAGGTCGAGAGGAAGCTTTATACCTCCTTCTCGGGCTATGGCTGGCAAGTGAAGAACTGTATTTGTTGAGCCGCCAATAAGCATGTCCATCTTGATTGCA
>QMZD01000298.1 GCA_003662985.1 Archaeoglobales archaeon
CTTTTCTAATATAGGAATGAACTTACTTACTTTTTGTGATAAGTCCCTTATTTGCTCACTTGTTGGTTTCTTCAAGTTCCTGCACCCCCAAGTGTCTTTTCAATACTTCCTCACCAACCCTACTACTTTTCCCACAAAATGAACATGTGTATCTTCTGTGAGGACGATTGGAGGGTATTTTTCGTTCCGACTTTGAAGATATCGAACGCCATTTTGTTCTCGATATATTTTCACAACAGCTGCAGGTTCTATGAAGTAAGGATCCCCAAGAACTACAACTACACGATCACCACTCGCATAAGCTAGATCAGGGTTAACTACTACCACATCTCCGTCACAAATTTCAGGTTCCATGCTGTCCCCAAAAACTTTTACACCAAACTTTCCAGGGATATCTTTAGGGATTTTGACATATTCGATGATCGTTGAACCATCTGGATATGCTCCCTCGTTTCCTGCACGGGCTCCATTGTAAACAGGAATTTCCTTGAATTCTTCCTCTGGATATATCTGAATGTTTGCTCGTTCCCAAAAAGGACGGGGATCATCAGTAATCCCTATGAGATAATCAACGGATGTTTCCAAAATTTGTGCAAGCTTTTGCAAGATTGCTGGCGGAGGCTGAGTGCGACCATTTTCGTAAGCTGAAATTGTCTCACGCGATATATTTAGTAACTTCGCTAATTCTTTCTGTTTGAGATTTTTTAGCTGTCGCCGCTCTTGAATACGTTTCCCCAAAATGTTATTCATAATACCACCACTTCAATTATATGCAAAATCTTATCCAAAGCAATGTTGCGGTACAAATACTACCCCAATTTTCATGAATCATCATTAAGGTATTGACAATACCCTCAAATTATGGTAGTATTTCTACCGAACAAGAAACGAGGTGAAAGAATGTCCACAATCATCTCAAAACTTAAATCTATTAGACAACTTAAAAACCTTTCACAGCAACAATTAGCTGATCTTGTTGGCGTAAGCCGCGAAAGTATAGCAGCTTACGAAAATGGGCGAGTACGCCCATCGCTCCCTGTTCTACTGAAACTTGCAAAAGTCCTGGGCGTAAAGCCCGAGGATCTTTTTGACCTTGAAGATTCTACCCCCGCCGCATCGAGATGATGCAGGCGGGGTTTGGTCTTTGACAAGGGAATAGTTTCCATATACCAGTAAAAGCGCCACCCAAAGAAACGATTCGAAAAATTATAACTGAAGCTTTTCAAAAAACTGCTCAGCAATCTGAGAAATAACACCACTTTTGTTTTGATTCAGAGTTCTCTAAGGAGGTGGAGTAAGTGGCTCTTGCACCTCTGGATTTTCTAGTGCTTTTTGGACTGGTTTTTATAGCGTGTTCTGCAACAATTATATTCATCGCTATAACGCTTAAGGCCAGTCATACGCTATATTCGTTTCGAAGACTCATGGAAGTACTCACGCGTTTTGTTGAGAATATTAATCAGGAATTATTTGAAAATCATATAAAGCAGAATATTGAGAATTGTGGGAATAATGACAATCGCGAATAATACACCCAATTTTCGTCTCTTATATTTCTCATGTTGAAGATGATCTGGACCAGTTTGAATTTCCACAACTGGGAATAGTTCTTCCATAATATGAAAAATGTAAAAATTCAGTATCATCGCTATGACCCATGCAATTGTGGTTCCTACACCAACTTGTGCTCTTTGCGAAAGCTTTAATAGAAGCAGTAGTTTATAGGCAAGAGGATATATCAACAGCATTAAAGAGACTATGATAAGAACAGAATATACGGCTAATACAGCGTTGGGGGTGCTAAATATATACACCAATTTGTTGTGGCTTTTCCAAGTATTTACCATATCCTCAAACTCTTTACACTTAGCATCAACCCATTTCTTTTCCGTGCCTCGAATGTCAATATAGTTGTAGTCTTTCTTGTGATATAGTCTGATATCTATGCCTCTATCAGTAGAATAATATGTCAGTTTTATTCCAATTACTCTCTCGTTTTCTAAAATTTCAGGAACCTCCAAAGCTTCAGAAACCGTGTTGATCTCATAAGTTTTTTTGTCACCTTCAATTGAAAGAATTATCTTCTCTTCAGGTGGTATGTCTTCAAGAGCGGTTGCAATGAGTTTCTCCAAATCTTCTTTAGTAACAATTCGATATACAATAGGCAATGTTCGTCGAAACTTCATTAAAGATCCTCCCTTCCCTATTTCAACTCGTTTACAGCGTTAATTATTCGCTCATTCAAGTCAACCCCCTTAATCCTTTTCAGCTCTTTTACCATCCTCGTCTTCCTTTGTGACTTTTTCTAATTTCTCTGCCCAGTCTTGAATCTGACGAGCCAGTTGTCGAAGAGCTTGGGGAGCTTCTTTTATATCGGAAGGTAGGTAGTCGGCGAGATTGAACTCCTTACCTTTAGGAGCAGGATCATCTGTTAATCCTAAAAGGTAATCAGCAGACACTCCCAGAAATTGGGCTATTCGGCGGATGGCTTCTTCGGTAGGGGTTCTTTCTCCACTTTCGTAACGAGATATTTGGGCAGGTGAAAGCCCTGTACCAAGAGCAATTGCTCTCTGGGAAAGATTGCGTGATTCTCTAATCTTCTTGAGTCTTTCAGCAAATACTCTCATAGCGGTCATCTTTCACTCAAACTCCTCAACTTTTTTGGCAAGCTCATACAATTCGTCTGCAAGATACCGTAATTTCGCAGATAGTTTTTCTTCTTTTATCCGCTTTATTTTTGAAAGTTGTTCTTTCACAAACTCAGGAAGCTCTCCATCCACAGGTTTAGGATCATCTGATCGCCCTATTAAATAATCAGCGGATACACCAAAGAAATCTGCTAAACGGTTTAACACATCAATGGTGGGAATTTTCTTTCCCGCTTCATACATTGAAATCATTCCGGACGAAAGTTTTATCGCCCGTGCTAATTCTCTTTGAGATATTCCGAGAGATGTTCTAAGTTCTTTCAGTCTTTGGGAAAAATTCATATCGCTCACCAAAGAGATCATAACTTATTCCCCGTCTTTTCTTTCTATCCATTATTGCTCATTCAAACGCTTCAAAAATTCTCTGAGCATATCTTTCAGTTCATTCACAGCTTTTTCGAGTTTCTCGGCTTTTTCTAGCTTCTTTTTCACAATTTCTGGCAGCTCTCCTTTGTTGGGAGAAGGGTTATCCGTTAAACCTAGAAGGTAGTCCGCAGATACACCGAAAAACTTCGCAGTGATTGCTACTACGGTA
>QMZD01000299.1 GCA_003662985.1 Archaeoglobales archaeon
CCCAGTTTATCCCCGTAAAGTTCGAAAACGTATTTCGCAGCCAACTTTGCTATCTCATAGACATTCAATCTCACGTTTTCAAGTCCTTCTACCTCAACACCCTTTCTTGGCAGCTTCCTCCTGTCATGGAAGTCTAGACAGAAGAGACATTTAAAAGGTGAGAGCGGTTCTGGCTTTTTTTCCTCAAAAATATCATCCAAGACTTCAAGGGCGCAATGGGTGCCATCGCTATACTTGCAATATAGCTTTCTTTCATTTGCAATTTTTATAGCCGTGTTGATAAATTCCTGGGATTCTGGAGACGACTTTTTCTTTTTCTTGAGGAAATACCACTCTATAAGAGCGTGAACGAATTCAGAAGGAGAAATCCCAGCCTCTTCACATTTTTTATAAAGTTTTTCCTCGATGTCTGGGGGGATATCAATAGTTATTCTCATGCACTTAAAAATGTGGTTTAAATATCATATAAAGTTTATTATCACATCCTCATGAAACTCTTTATTCACTTTCTCATTTCCTTACTTTTTCCCCTTCTTTTTCTCTTCCACCTTTTTCCCTCCCTTTTTCTCTTCTGCTTTTTTTGTTTCTTCCACCTTTTCTGGTTCAGCTTTCTCGATTTCTCCCGAAAAAATCTTTGCAAGCACGTAATAGCCCTTTGCATTAGCCCTTATTGGATCGTCAGGCATTATTATCTTTCCAACATCCTCGAATCTTTTCTGGAACTCTTCATAAACATTCGGCAAGGCTGCTCCACCACCGGTTAAGACTATCTTATCGACAATAGAGGTGGACAGACCCTCCATCAGCATTTTTGCTCGGTTTGAAATTCTCTCGACCCACGATAACATTAGAGAGTTGTAGTCATCGATGATCGTCTCATGTTTTACGGAAATTCTTCTACCACCCCTTATCCTTCCTATCTCGTAACCTTCTTTAGTAAGAAGATTCGTCATTTCTTCAGGTGTAAGGCTGATTCCAGCCTTGTTTCTTATCGTAACCTCAAAGTTCTCATACAGCCTATCGACACCCATTAGCATCGTGTCTCCTTTCAGATATTCCATGTGGCTGATGACAACAAGATCCGTCGTTCCGAACCCGATGTCAATGCAGACTCCTGTCTCAACTCCCATATGGGCAAGGGTTCCAACAGGTTCTGGGAAAAGGATGACCTTAGCGTTAAGTTCAGTTTCGAGATTCTTTGTTAGTTCCTCTCTCTCCTGTCGAGATGATTTTACAGGTAACCCCGTACCAATCACGGGTTCACTGACGTTTAATGACGAAAGAGCGTATTTTGCAAGTTCCAGATATGATTTATGCATCAGCCTGCCCTCATGAAGTGGTCTGAGGACCTCTACATTCTCGATATTCTGAACAATGTCGAGAGCTTCTTGGCCGATATATACATCCTTGTGGCTCTTTTTTAAACTCCAGTCCTTCTCCTCTCCAAATACAACAACGCTGGGGAACAGCAGAACTTCCTTTCCATCAGCAGTAGTCTTAGTATAGTTAGTACCAATATCTAAACCCACGGGTCTCATGATTTTCACATCACAACTATCTTTTATAAATTTTTTTATTGAGAGACTACGAGGTTTACGGAAAACCAAAAAGGAGGAATTCTACATCGCAAGGATATTGATTCTACCATATCAGAATTTTTATCTTTGAATTAGTTTCACTCCTTTATCCTCTAAATTATAAGGAAAAAATCAAAGAGTTATAAACACATAGGTTGGAAAAAGATTGATGGTGAATAATACAGCGATGTTCACTCAATATACATCGATTGAGGAGAAAATTAGACTGGCGAAGAAGCTCTATTTGATAAGAGAAAAAATCTTGGATATGGAGATTGAGAAGCTCCTCCTTGAGCTTGATAAATCAATCCAAGAAAGTAAAACAATAATGGATGAGACTGGAATAACTGATGCATGTAAAGAGTGCGGTGAATTTAGCTGCTGCGGAAAGGGAATCGAAGAGAGGTTTGAGGTTACTACGCTTCTGATCAATCTCTTCCTCGGTGTGGAGTTATCAAAAGGTGATGCTGAGGGGTGTTACTTTCTTACACGCTCAGGATGCTCTCTCAAGGCAAGGGAGGTAATATGTGTAAACTATCTCTGTGAGAAAATCTATCGGAAATTGAAACCTGAAGATCTGATTACCGTCCAAGAAGTCTGCGGGAGAGAACTAGATATCCTCTTTTTGCTCAGTGAGCGGATAAAGGAGAAGATAAGAAAGATTTTGGAGCTTTGAAAGGTAATTTTATCCTTGTCTCACGATGACCTACGTCCTCTAAATTTAAATAAGGTTCCGTATTTTTTGAGGGCGAGATTCTTCTCATGAAGTGAGTTTACGAAGAGGTTCGGCTCATGCATGCTACCGGTTACCGTTTTATGTTCCGGCTCTGGCTAATTAGAGCATTGTGTTGGTGCTTGGAAGAAATCTCGTATTTTTGATACATATCTGCTGGAAGAGAACATTTCAAGATTACCTCCTGGATGGAGAGAGGATTAGTGGGATTAAAAGCGAAAGAGAACTATAGATCCAGGAAAAAGTCTTAAAGCAGTTGTTGATTTTGAAATTGATGGAATAGACTTTAAACTCACTACTATGCTGATATACGACGAAAAATTGGGATTGAGCAATATCTTGAGTCGAAAAATGGAATCTACACTACTTCGTCAAAGTTCCATTTCCAAAGAAGAGGAGAGCTAAATCCCTCCATGATCCTGAGTTTTTCGGGAGAATCCTTGATAGTGCCATTATTTGGGTTTTACCTACAAGGAGGGGTGCCCATTAAAATTGGGATTTAAGAGGATGGTTCAGGTTGGATTTCAGCTCCATCAATCCATGGGGACATAAGGATAACAGAGGAAACTTTACAAAAAATTAGAGGGGTTAGAAGGGTTGATAATTTGCAAGAGTTAATCCGTCGGAATGCTAGGAAAAGTTATTGAGCTAGCTGAAAACCTTTCCAACGAGCGCGGGATCATGCCCCGGGATGATTTGATTTCTCTTAGCAACTCTCATTGCTTTAAAGCAGCTGTCGAACCATTCCGTTAAATCCACATGCAATCCAGGGGGTAAGAATGGAAGAAGGGTTGGTTGAAGCCTAATCTTGTTTCCCCTCAAATCTTCCAGCTCTATCGGTTCTTTCGGAGGACTTAAATTGAGATATGAATAAAAGTGGTCACCAGCAAGCAGATATACCCTATCTTCAGCCTTTCTATCCTCTGACTC
>QMZD01000300.1 GCA_003662985.1 Archaeoglobales archaeon
TGCCGTAAGGGGTATGTAAGGAACAAGTGGAACTTTAAACGTTCTCTTGAGTGTTGGAGCCTTTAGTCTGAGTATAATCAAAACGAAATTTACCATTATAAAAAGAAGAATGAACATTATGTCGGTAGCAGCAGCTACAGCCTCTATTGGTAGTGTTAGAGCCATAAAAGATATTATCGTGTAGGTGAAGAAAATTGCATAATGGGGTGTTTTCGTTCGATCGTCAATCAGGGCAAGTCTCTCGCTTACATAACCATCTCTTGCCAAGGCGAATGACACTCGGGATGAGGAGTAGATGGTAGCGTTCATCGCGCTGATAGTTGAAACCAATCCTGCTACGAGGAGCATGAAGTTTCCAAAGGGCATTATCTGATCCGATACCCTGATCAACCCCAGCTCAGCTAAGCTACCAAGATACTGCCACGTCGGAACTTCAGCCTCAACTCCTCCCAAGACTGAAAAAGCTATCAGGATGTAAATTATAACAGCAATCCAAAGGGAGGCAAAGATTGCCCTCGGAATGTTCTTCTCAGGATTCCTTACTTCCTCCCCGCTTTGAACGATTATCTCATATCCCTCAAAGGCTATGTAAGTTAGACCCATCGCCGCCAGAATACCAACGATGCCAAAGGGGGCAAACGATGGTGTTGTGAATTGCATTACCCAATCTGGGTTTGAAAGGGTTTTGTAGATTCCAAAACCGATGAAAAGAATGAGGATGAGAACTTTTAGGATAGTCACAAACCCTCCAACTCTGCCCGTTTCTTTAACACCCCTGTAGTTTACGTAAGTGAGGAAGGTTATAGCTATGAAAGCGGAAAGCTTTGCAAGGATTTCTCGAGGCAACATCACGCTTCCAACCAAAATTTCGGCCATAAAAGCTCCGAAGGTTACCGCATAGAGTGAGCAGGCAACACTATGGGCAAACCAGTCTATCCATCCAGCGAGAAATCCGAAAGATGAGGGAAGAGTTTCCTTTATCCAAACGTATCCCCCTCCAGCCCCCGGCATAGCTGAACCGAGCTCAGCGTAGGCGGCTGCTGTAATCGTAGCGACTATACCGTTCAAGAGGAAAACGATGACTAAAGCAGGCCCAGCAACACCAGCCGCGATCCCGGTCAAAGCGAAGACCCCAGCCCCGATCATCCCCGCCACGCCGATCATTGTTACATCGATGAAACTGAGGTCTCGGCTGAGCTTAACCTCGATCTGTCGTTGAGATGGCTGAGATGACCTAGAAGGCTGAGATGGCTGAGATTGCATAACAATGAATCCTTACGCAAAAGAATAAAAATTTTTGGAGATTTTGATATAAATACAGTAAAAATCAAAGAGTTTTACAATTCAGTCCGAACAATTCGGTATATGGACTAAAACCTGAGCTAACTATTGGCCATAAAGCAATGACCTCACTTTTAGGCTCACGAAGATGTTTAAAACCGCAAGTAGGGCTGCTGATACAAGAAACGGTAGAAGAGGAGATGAGATCAATCCTGTTTGGTAGAGCCACATGGTAACTGCCATTAAGCTCAAAACCGAAGAGAAAAGAGCTAGAGAAGCATACATATTCAATTTCTTTTTCTTTCGCTGAATTCCTCCTAATATTTCTTTTAGGTCAGCAGTTCTTTTACGGAGGATAAAATCATAATAATCCAGATTTTCTCGTGTAAAGCTATCTATACTCTTTAAACTACTGTAAAATTCCTCCCTGCTTTTTCCCGAAAAAAACTGTGGTTCATGGTTAAAATGGTTAAAATACCCGTTAGATCCAAGAACACGACTTCTTTTAGAAGACGAGTTATTTGCTGGAATTTTTGGTGGACTTTCTGGTGAATTCTTTGTCGAAACCTTTGCTGGAGCTTTTACTGGAGCTTTCGCCGGAATATCTTTCATTAGATGGTATTTGATTTTTGCAGTTAAATATCTTTTTATCTTTATTTGATGGCGCTCCTAACATGTTCAATTTCTTTATCCATTTTCAATTTTGGCAGGTCCTTTGAAGTAACTTTTTAACTAAAATTCGGGTGTTTCTGCAATTCTCAAAAGCTCACTTCCCCCAAGTACCCTAGGCAATCTAAATCCAAATTCAACTTTAACTCTAAATCAGAATCTTATCCTGTTTTTCCAATAGTAATAGTTTTAATTTTTAATAATGGTTTTAATCTTCTATTTTCAAAGCTATCTAAAGCGTTCTAGGAGTATTGAAATAATGTATCCCCACTACAATATACCGCTAACCGCAAAATTGATAAACCATTTTTTAGAATGCAAGAAGGAAGACAAAAGGGCCGGTAGCTCAGTTTGGAAGAGCGCTCGCTTGGCATGCGAGAGGCCTGGGGTTCAAATCCCCACCGGTCCACTATGAATTCTCTTGCTATTGGATGGTTTAAGGCATAGAGCAGTTCTAAGATCTTTGTTTCCACAAAGTGGCTCAAGTTTGGTATGATTTCTCTGGAGGCTTCGTAAAGTCTTTTATTTAAGTATATTTTAACAGGTTTTTTATTTAAAACCGGCCTTGCCATAAGAGGTTTTATGACCATTCTTTTCTCATAGCTGATTTCGATTTTGTTTTTCCTTATTTTCGTCCCCTCTGTCTGTGAGTTCTTCAATCTTTTCACGATTTCATTCTAGTAAGTTTATTTAGGGCATTGCCTAACATGCAAAAGCTTATGGATCTTATATTTAAACAATTCAAACCCCTATTTGCTTTATTAAAAAATTCTTTATCGTCTGTGACAAAAATAAACTGTATAGTATTAGTTTTGCGTGAATAGGCAACGGTTTCGATGAAAATCTCCCGATCAAAGTTATCTTTAAATGTAATGTTACACTCTTCTAGCTCATTTAAAATTTCCTCAAACATTTCTAAATCTGTAGAATTTCCTCTATCCACTCCGTACAACTCTAATGTTGCATTAACGTCCAATTTTTGTTCTATGAAGTCCATTATTTTTTCAAAATCTGCAAGCTCTCTCAACTCTCTGGTAATTTCTATAAAAACTGGGAATACATCCCTATGTTTCTCCCAGAGTTCTGTAACCTTTTTAGCCACATACTTATTGAAATTAACGTATCTTGGTCGTTTTTTGTTGAGATACTCCACCAACTCTGAATGATTGACTTGTTTTGAGGACAGAATATATTGGTTAACGTCTGTAAAAACATCTAAGACCTTTTTGGTGAAAGTATTTACAGTTTCCATGACCACACTTGTGGATACGAGTAGTATGTCAACA
>QMZD01000301.1 GCA_003662985.1 Archaeoglobales archaeon
CCCATCATTGGAATTGCGAAGTAGCATTCCAAGTAGCGATGGCTGTCCCAGTCCAATACCGCTACTTTGTCTCCCTTCTTTATTCCTAAATCCTTTAAGGCATTAGCTAGTCTGTGTACTCTCTCATACATGTCTCTATAGGTGTACCTTACCAGATCCCTGTAAACGATCTCTTGCTGAGAAGCCCATCTTACGCCGTACTCCAAAATGTGTTTTATAATAAGTTGGAAGTCATACATTTTTACCACCAAAAATTCAGTATAATTAATAATTTAAATACTTTTCACTTTAATCCTTTCATTTCGATCCAATTAGTTTTGCTAAAAACGAAGTAATTTTATTTAACGTATTAATTAATCGAGCAATTAATCTCAGAAATCGGAGGTCTCACTATGTATGTGTATTGGCTGTACTTGGTTCTTGCTATAATCTCGGAGGTTATAGGAACGACAAACATGAAACTATCCCAAGGCTTCACGAAACTCATACCTTCAATCCTGATTTTTGTTTTCTACGGAATTAGCTTCACCTTTTTGACACTCGCTTTAAAAAAGATCGATGTCAGTATCGCTTATGCAATTTGGTCGGGTTTGGGAACGGCTTTAATTGTTATAATAGGGTTCCTATTCTTTAGAGAGCCAGTTACGGTTGTAAAATTGGTGTCGATTGGTCTCATCGTAGTAGGGGTGGTTGGTTTACATCTAAGTGAGGGTGTGCATTGACATCAAATCGGATTAACAATCAACTACTTATAAACCGCACCGATCTTATATACTACCAGTCATCCGAGTATGGTTTAGTGTTAGGGGGTAAAAACAGAATTGAAAAAGTTCCTTAGTTCGTATCTGGGAAAAATCCAAATTCCGAGAAAATCTAAATTTCAAAATCAACCCCATTCTCCGAGAGGTTTCCAAGTTAATTCATCAGTTTATCGGTTCATCAATCCATCAATCCAGTAAACATTACACCACAATCACTTTCACACCACTGGCAAACAAGAAAATGCTGTCCTGCAAAAATTATCTCATGTATCCTGGAATGGCAGAGCTCATCAGAGCTGGGAGGTTTGACATATGCTATTCCCGATGCACTTTCGATCCAAGAAGGATGATTTACAGATCAGGTTACAATGGTAGAAGAATAAATCTGTTCAAGGTTCTTCTATCTTCAGACTGTAAATTTGACTGCTCTTACTGCCAGAATGCTTGGAGGAAAGGAGAGACGATTTCTCCAGAGGAACTTGCTGAAATCTTCCGATCGATGAAAGAAAAGGGAATGGTTTCTGGAGCTTTCATAAGCTCTGCAGTTAATGCGGATCCTGATAGGGTTATGGAAAGGATTCTTGAGGCGGGGAGACTAATAAGGAGGTTTCACACTGGGTATCTACATCTTAAGATCATTCCCGGTTGTTCGAAAGATTACATAAAAGAGGCTGTTGAGATTGCTAACAGAGTCAGCATAAACCTCGAAACAACTTCCGAAAGCAGAATGAGTGAAATAAGTGGGGTTAAATTATTCAAAGAAGATATTCTAAGAAAACAGAGGATGATCGCCAAATGTGTTGACATGAAAAGAAAGGAAGGTTACAGAAGATCCCATACGACTCAAATAATAGCTGGTTTGGGTGAAACAGATGGAGAAATTCTTGATTTAATGAACAAGGAGTACGAAGAGTTTGGTATCGCAAGGTTTTACATCTCGCGCTTTCAACCACTTAAATTCACACCCTTCGAAAAAAGGAGAGCTGAGAGCCAGAGAAGGATCATCAATCTGTACAGGATGGATGCTTTGCTCAGGATGTACGATTATCCCATCTCCTTGCTTAAAGAGGTGATGGTTGATGGATTTCTCCCACCAACAGATCCAAAGATGGCGATTGCCGAGAAGATAATTAAGGAGTTTAAAGATGGACAAGATGGACGAGAGATTGATTTAGCTAATGATTGCGGATTTCAGCTTCTACCAGAGATGATCCCCGGCTGCGGTAAAAAGATTTCCCAGATGCTTAGAGAGGGAAAAAGTCTCGCCGAGATTAAGAGGATGGGGTACAGCATAAAAAGAATCTCTGCGTACTCAAAGGGGCAGAAGAGAATTTATGAGTTCTAAACGTATTACTTTACTTACTTTACTATCTAGTCGTATAAACAATGGTTTTCCCGCTCCTGTAGACTTCTTTGAAACATCTCAAGCTACTAACACCGTAATCTTTCCTTTCCTGGTAGCCGAGAAAGATGTAGCTGACGTTATATCTTTTGACTATCTCTCTTATAACCTCACAATCCTTTGATTTATAAATCGCCCGAACTTCGGCCATTCTTTTTGCAAGTTCTTCTGGATTTGCTCTCCATTGCACTTCGTGACAGCTCCAAGCTACGAGCGTTGGGTTTGCAGTAAAGGCTGAAACTCTTCCCTCGTAGGAGTAACAACCCTCAGCAGATTCAATGATTATGCCACGCTTTCCTTTCAGGAACTGGATCGCATTGTAGTCGTCGATGCTTATTTCCTTGATAAATCTCGAGCTGTCCAGAGAGAATTCTGCTTTGTGATACTTCATCGGTGTGGCGATAAGCGGATACACAAAGGAAAGAATTAGCAAAGCGATCACAAAATATCTGGTTTTATTCATTTTATTCATTTTATCCTCGGATTTGAGTGCCTCAACAACGACTACCGCTGCGGGAATGGAGAGAAGAACCCAAGATGCGAGATAGAACTTGAAGAATGTGTTAAGCCTGGACTCAATTGCCACAAACTCACATGCAAGAATCAAGAGTGAGGCTGAGAGAATCAGCATCGAGCCGAAGTCTCCCTTCAAGTATTTTCTAAAGCTGAGAACGAGCAAAGGAACTATCAAAAGCATTATTGGAGATACAAAGAATCCCACAATCCCAGCCACAACCGATACAAGACCGAGCCTGTAAGAAATGCTGCCCTTAAAGCCTTCCTCAAAGCTGTCCTTAAAGTAGAGATAATCAAGAAAGATCAGAATCCCAAAGAAAAGGATGAACTGCCAGATATCCGTTCTCTCACCGGTTAAAAAAGGTCTGGCTGAGGGTGTTTCCATCGTACTGTAAAGGGCGAGAATGGAGAGAATGGAGACAAACACAATTACTCCTCCCTTCAGTAACTCATTTTTATCTCGAATCGATTTATAACGGTAAATAAAGGCTAGGATCGTTATAAAAAGGAAAACAGGGGCATCCCACGAATTCGTTGCAAACAAAATGAAAATTA
>QMZD01000302.1 GCA_003662985.1 Archaeoglobales archaeon
CACCGCTGGATATGAACTGCCTCGGATACTTTGTTCTGAAGTATTGAGCCGCCCACATCTGATTTTGCCCAACCTCAGTTGTAACGATTGTATCGGGTTCTATTTCAAAGATCTTTTCTATGACGTATTGCGGTTTCAGCTTTCCATCGTTTCTGTACCTTAGAGGATACTTGGTTCTCCACCTATTCACCATTTCCTCCCATTCCTTCCTTTTCTTGTATTTTATAATCTTCAAGATTTCCCGGATTATCTCTTTCGCATCTCCAACAATCGGCACATCAACTCTGACATTCTTTCCTATCTCGGCCGGGTCGATATCGATATGAATTATCTTAGCATAAGGTGCAAAACTGTCGACTCTCCCAGTTGTTCTGTCACTGAACCTCGTTCCAATTGCAATAACCAAATCACACTCGGTTAGAGCATAATTCGCATACTTCGAGCCATGCATTCCAACAAAACCAAGACAGAGGGGATGATTTTCTGGAAATGAGCTCTTTCCCATCAAAGTTGTTACGACGAAGGCTGGAATAGATTCGGCAAGCTTTATTAACTCTTCTGAAGCGTTTGATAAAATAATCCCTCCACCTGCAAGTATCACCGGCCTCTCAGCCTCCATGATGAGTTCTGCAGCCCTCCTTATCTGCTTTGGATGTCCTTTTGTTTTTGGCTTGTAGCCGGGGATTTGAACCTTCTTTGGATAATTGTATTCGATCTCAGCGGCGGTAATATCTTTGGGAAGATCGATTAACACGGGCCCGGGTCTGCCTGTTGGAGCAATGTAGAAAGCCTCTTTTATCGTTGAAAGCAACTCTGAAGGATCTGTAACGATGTAATTGTGCTTTGTCACTGGCATGGTTATTCCAGTAGTATCTGCTTCCTGAAAAGCATCGTTTCCAATCAGACTTCTCGGAACTTGGCCCGTTACAACAATGATCGGAGAAGAATCCATGTAGGCTGTTGTTATCCCTGTCACGGTGTTCGTGGCTCCTGGACCGGATGTTGCAAAGGCAACGCCAACTTTGCCCGAGGCTCTTGCATAACCATCTGCAGCGTGGACAGCTGCCTGTTCATGCCTCATCAGAATGTGGCTAATGCTTGAATCGTATAGTGCATCGTACACCTCTATTATCGCTCCTCCGGGTATCCCGAAAATGTTTTTGACACCCTCCTCCTCAAAGGCCTTGACAATCGCGTCGGCACCTCGCATAAAAACCACCCTAAAAAAGGCTATTTACAAAAGTACTACCCTTACAATCAAAATCTGAAGCGATCCGGGTGAAAGGGTAGTAGCCATTATCTCCGCATTAATAATGGGCTTTAAATATTTTTTGGTACTCCAGTCATCAAAAATTTTATCGGAATAAGGTTTGTTGGCTGCTTAAAATAGCGATCTCTCTATCAAAAAATTTTATCGTTGGATTTAATAAATTAATTCACGGATTTAGTAACTTGGTGCAGCTCGTGGAATAATTGCTAAATCAGCATGTTCAACCCTTCGAGCATCGCCTCGACTGAAGCCATGATGATATCCGTTCTTGCCCCTCTTGCCGTGACTATCTTATCCCCTTTGGAAACCTGCACGATAACGTCAACTAAAGCATCCGTCCCTCCTGTTATCGCATCGACGTGATAGCTAACGAGTTTTATATCTCCAAATTCAGACACCGCTTTCTTAATGGCGTTGATCGCCGCATCAACTGGTCCAAGCCCCGTTGCAGCCTCAACCCTCTCATTTCCATTGATCTTTAGCTTCACACTCGCAGTAGGCATCACGTTCATTCCGCTTACAACGGATACGTCCTCGAGTCTGACTTTTTTCTCCATCTTTATCTGGAGAACAGTCTCAATTATCGTTTTAACATCAGCATCGGTCACAACTTTTCCTTTATCTCCGATCTCCTTAACCCTGGCGAGGATCTCTCTCATCTGCTCGTTGTTCGCTTTGTATCCGAGCCTGCGCATAATCTCTTTTATACTCGCCTTGCCTGCATGTTTTCCGAGGACGAGCTGTCTAGTTCTACCGACGATTTCTGGTGTTATAGGCTCATAGGTTGAGCTGTCCTTCATTATGGCAGAAGTGTGGATTCCACTCTCGTGAGTGAAAGCATATTCACCTACAATTGGCTTATTCTTTGGAATCACGATTCTCGTAAGCTTCTCCACAAGTTTTGAGGTATCGTATATTCGTTTCTTTTCAATCTTTGTCTTAAATCCGTAATGGAACTCAAGGGCCATTACGACCTCTTCAAGTGCAGCGTTTCCAGCTCTCTCACCGATCCCATTGATCGTGGCATGGAACTCCTTAGCACCTCCTTTTAATGCATAGATCGTGTTGGCCGTCGCAAGCCCAAAGTCGTCATGGCAATGAATCGCTATGGGAACATCAAAGATTGAGGAAAGTCTTCTCATAATTTCCTCTGCCCTTTCGGGAATCAAAACTCCGACTGTGTCGGCATATGTAAGTCTATCTGCTTTTGCATCTATTGCTGCCTTAAAAAGCTGAATTATAAAATCTAAATCTGCTCTTGAGGCATCCTCAGCACCAAACTCGACGATCAATCCTCTTTCTTTAGCGTATTCAACAGCCTCGACGGACATCTCGATAACGTTCTCTCTGTTTTTTCCGGGGAATTTGCTGTTTATGTGGATGTCTGAGGATGGTGCAACTATGAATATCGAGTCAGCTCCGGCATCTGCAGCGAAGTCGATATCTTCCTTTTTTATTCTTCCAAAGCTGCAAATCTCAGCTTTCAATCCTGCATTTGAGATTTCCTTTATCGAGTTAAAGTCTCCCTCTGAAGCGATAGCTGTGCCGGCCTCAATTATATCTGCCCCAAGTTTATCAAGGGCGGTTGCGATCATCAATTTCTGTTCTACTGTTAGGGAGACCCCTGGGGTTTGTTCGCCATCCCTTAATGTTGTATCGAATACCTTTATCCTTTCCGTCCTCGCCATTTTACCAGACCAAGGAATAGGAAAGAGAGAGTGTTTTTAAATTTTATTGAGAGTATAAAACAGTCTAATACCTGTAGCTGTTAAAATTTTAAAAGCTAAAATTTATATACATAGTTGATATAAATAATCACATGATTCATACCACTCATGTACTCTTCGCGATTCTACTAACTCTCTTTCTTAGAAACTTCTTTCACATTCCCATTTATCTTCCAGAATCCATCCTCTTTGTCTCAATCGGAGCTTTATTTCCTGATATAGATCATCCTTC
>QMZD01000303.1 GCA_003662985.1 Archaeoglobales archaeon
ATGGAATTAACGGGGAGAGAGCATCCGAATCTATAGCTTTTATGAAAAAAGCTTTAAGGCTAATAGGAGAGGTGATAAACTTTGATTTCGAGAAATGGTTTGAATGAACTCTCAAAAAAACTTACTAGGACTCATGCAATTGCAGGCCTTCTGTTCGGGAGTATGGCGAGGGGAGATTATGATAAAAGGTCGGATATTGACGTTCTGTTAATTTACGCCAGAAAAGAGGAGCTTGAGAAGGATAAAACTACCCTCGATGAAATACCTGCATTAGACGGCAGGGAAGTTCAGGTAGTTGCAAGAACCATCGACGAGCTAAGGAAGAGTGATAAGGTTTTTTAAGAAGCGTATTCAGGGAAGGTAAGCTTCTTTTTGTGAAAGAACCTGTTGAGTTAGAGGCAGGCAAATTACTCGGACTTAAGCCATACCGTATCTTCGTGTACAGCATGGAGAATTTGGATAATAAAGATAAGAAGAAGTTGCTTTCTGCACTCTATGGTTATTCAACGAAGAAGAAGGTGGGAAAAAAGGAGTACAGCTACACTTACCATGGGATTAAAGACGTTCAAAAGCTGGGTAAAAACAGCCTTTTAGTTCCGGAAATCAGCGCTAAGGAAGTTGAAATTTTGCTAAAAAGCTATAAAGTTAAGTACAGAAGTATTAGGGTTTGGGTAGAAGATTAAAATAATTGTCGATATTACTTTTAACCGGCTTTAGGACCTCCTGGTTTATCTATTTAGCGCCTTAATCCCAGCTTACTCCCCCCAATTAAACAATAACACTTGTATCTAAGCCTATTTTTATGATCGCAACATATTTGGGATTTGAGCTAGAAGATCACACCAAGCTTTTGAGTCTCTTTCTAGAATCTTTTCTCATCTTATCTATGACCTTATCCGATGTTGAATATCAACAATCTGGAATATCCTTCCAAAAGACTTTATAAACCTCTATCCTAATTCAACTCCATGAAATTACAGGTTGTAATCTGGAAAGAAGAAGACGTGTTTGTCATTAAAGAAATCTTTACAGAAGTCACGACTCAGGGTAAAACTATTGAGGAAGCTATAGAAAATATAAAAGAAGCTGTAAGTCTGTATTTGGAAGAAATGCCAGAAATCAAGGAGGAATTAGAAAAGAAGGACATCGTAGGGGTTATTAATGTCGAAATTGCCAAGATTGTCGGGTGAGGAGGTTATTAAAATTTTAACAAAAAATTTAATTTTAGAGTGGGCAGGCAGAAAGGAAGTCACGTTATTTTAGTCAAGTTTGAACGTGAAAAGAAGATTGTAACGGTTGTACCGCTTCACGATGAGTTAAAGCCAGGGACTTTACTTGGAGTTTTAAAGCTGGCAGATATATCCAGAGAAGATTTCCTAAAGGCAATCAAAAAAACGTGAGATTTACAATCTTGCGAAAAACTTCAGGATTGTGCCTACTCCCGATCAAATTATCTCCCCCATCCTGCTTTTCTCAGTCCCTATTACCTCCCTTTTCATACTTCTTTCAGACGGCAACCTGTAAATGACGATCATATCCTCTTCCTTGTTTATTATCTCGTTAAGTCCGATTCTCACCTCCTCAAGATCCGATTCTGTAAGTTCTCCTTCGAAAAGAGAGTTCTGAATCCAGTGAAGATATTTCCTAAGAAATTTTTTCACCCTGTTTACCCTATCAACGTTCACGTCGTACGCTATGATAACGTACATTTCCCACACCTTTTGTTATAAACCTCAAACCACATCAAATTACCACCACATTACCAATGGCTTATACTGGGAAGTGCCGAGAAGATGTTTTATCAGCTTATAGCACTCCAAACGAATCAATCTTTGGTAGGAAACGTTTCTTTTCAGCTGTCTGTGTTTTACGGTTGTTTTCAGCCTGCCATTGAACTCTTCGATCATTTTTCTTCTCCCACTATTGCTCAGCAATACCCCATCCAGATCCCTGTCAAAATCACCTTCTTTCATTATACCTTTATTCACGAGGTAGAATATCATTCTGTCAACGATTATGGGCTTGAAGATCTCGGAAATATCAAGAGAGAGGCTGAATCTCCTCTCAGATGGTTCATGCAGATAACTTATGGCCGGATGCAGCTGGGTGTGGTAGATCTCGGATAGCACCGCTGAATAAAGCAGAGCGTTGCCAAAGCTCATCATCGCATTTACTTCATTTTCTGGAGGCTGTCTGCTCCTTTTCCTGAACTTGAAATTTTTAAGGATATTATCAAAGTTTGAGAAGTATTCAGTTCTTGCTATGGCTTCTACTCCCATTACTTCCTCAACGCTTTTCACCTCGGCCAGTTTTTGGAGATGGGTGATCAGCTCCTTTTCCAATTTGTAGGATGACAGAACTCGATTCATATTTAGAACCGAACCTTCTACAAAGGCTTTTGCAAGAAAAATTCTTTTTTCGTTGTCAAGATAGTGTTCAACCTGTTTTACAACCAGATCTCCGGAAATTAGTGTTTCTCGTGGATAAAAACTGCCGAGATAAAAGCCATAGCGATTGAAGAAGTGTATGCAGACCCCCTCCTTTGCCAGCAATGATATGGCTTTCGAGGTAACACTGAGGGATCCAAGGGCATATATTGAGTAGATTCTGTTTATTGGTAGAGCCCTCTTCCCATCTTCATTCACAAAATAAATCGTATTCTCCTCACGCTTGAGTTTTCCGTCCGAAACGAGATAGTAATTTTGTTTCATAATACCCCTCATGCAAAACAAAGCTCGAAATAGGCGCATTTCCTGCAGTGCTTAGCGTAACTCGGCTGAGGCATTTTGCCTTTCGTTATTTCTTCGATTTCCGAAAGTATTTTCTCTATTTCTTTCTCCTTTTCCGAATCCATTTTTACTTTAATTGTTTTTCGCTGTTTTGGATAACTTAAGATGCCTTTTGCTTTAATTCCCAGCTTATTAAGGTAGTAAATGTAGTAGAGCAGCTGATATTCATGTGCTTTCTCAAAGGAGCCGGATTTTTTGACTTCTCGGATCTCAATCTCGTCGTTTTTCCTTATTACATCAAAGGCCACAGGGCCAATGGTTACATCTTTCTGGTCCCTTTCGTAATAGGAATCGTGAATAAGTTTTCCGAGTTTAACCAACTCATGTTCTTTCTCCATAGTTATGTTATGACTAAACAACCACAGTTTCGTCTTGCAAACGAAATAATAGTTAACCTGAGTTCCTCTTATATACATATTTGAAATCATTTAAAA
>QMZD01000304.1 GCA_003662985.1 Archaeoglobales archaeon
GATTTTCAGATTTTCAGATTTTCAGATGTTCTCACCGCTGTAAATTCCGTTGTAAGGCTGAGTTCGTTCGGAAAGCTTCACAAATACAAGTTGCAGAATCCTCGCATTCTTTTTCAGATGAATCCCTTTTGGATTGTAAACTACCAATCCTACCTCACTTCTTCCGCTGTAGCCGGCATCCCATACAGCGGTTAAGAGATTCGCTCCAGCCCTAACCAAAGAGGATCTCGGCCTTCCAAAGGCCATGATGTCGTTGCCAAGCTTTACAACTTCATTTATGTAAGCCCTGTAAATTCCTTTTTCAAGGTATACCCATCCCTTCTCATCAAAATCGATGAGTTCTACTTCTGGCAGCTTTCTTTCTGAATTATCGAAGTCCAGCTTTCCCTCCCCTTTAAGCCTCCCAACAGCCTTCAGAGTGCAATCGAAGCCATTGGGCTGAAGCTGTTTTTCTAGATCGATATAGTCGGAAATCAGGTTTTCGTTTCTAATTCTTTTGAGGATTGCATCTCGAGAAAGAACACTTCCTCCAGGCAAGTCATACACCTCCGAATACGGTTTTATATCAATAACAGGAGAGTTCGGCAGAGCATCGAGTTCTTCCACAACTATCTGACTTCCCTCAATTTTTCTAACTCTGGTAGCGGACATCCCGATTCTGTTAAGGCGGTAGGGACTTCTCGTGGAGAAAACACCCCTCAAAGGCTTGCTGATATCTCCTCTGGGATGGACTTTGAGCTTCTCTCCAGAAAGGTGGAAGATGTATAGAACCCAGATAAGCATTCCCTCCTCCAATCCATCCATCGCGTCCTCGTATTCAGGAAAGATTACGATTCTGTTGTTTTCCACAACTTTTCCAAGGGCTTTGATTGTGAACGAATCGGGATTCATTTCTGTTTCTTTCCTGTCCATTTCTCCCCTATCCTCCATCTCAAACACCTGCCCTGCCACTATTTCTTTTTCCTTTCCTCTCTCCTCTTTACCTTTCGATTTTCCATGTAGTCGACGTAATACAGATTGAACTTTTTGTAGTGTTTCAACATTTTTGAAATTTTCAACGCTATTATATGGGCACAGGGAGCGCGCCCTTTCAGATTTATCTGGAAATCGTTGCATGTGCAAAATTCGTCCTCGACTATATACTCTTCTTCACCAACCACCACGAAAAAATCGAGGTATTTTTTTATCCTGTCCTCTTTCAGATAGTTAAAAGCCTTTTCTCCCCTCTTGCCAAATGTTAACAGTAGACTCTTGTACAATTCATAGGAAATCCCATTCTTAACCGAATTCAAAACTTCAGGAGGTAGATCAAACTTTATCTTCCTGATTTTCTCTTGCTTTATCTCATCTGTCTTTATCTTATCTGCTCTACCTTTATCCTCCCCCTTTTTGATAACCGGTTTTTCATCTCTCATTTGATTCTAAAATTTAAAGTTGAGAAGACTAGAGCTTAGAGATATTTCAAGCATCTAGTCTTCCTCTTCGATCTCGGAAGCATCTATTTCCGAAAGAAGAACAACTGTGTTGATGGCATCAACTCCATCCAGCCAGTTTAGGACTACAAACTCATCATCAGGAGCATCGAGCTCAGGTAGCTTTTCCCCAGCAAGAATCTTCGCTCCCATCTTTGCCACAAGCTCAAAAGCTGAATCCAGATCGCCTTCCTTCTCCTTCTTCACAGCTTCCTCCAGAAGGGTTTTGAAGTCCTTCTTACTAACCTTCCCCTCCAAATATAGCTTGGAAGCTGCCAGAATTGTTCTCATGCTCTCTCTTGAGAATTCGAAGAATTCTCTCTTGAACTGGTCGTTGAATGAGAACTTCTTCTCAAATATTTTTGATACTTCTTCAAGCTCCATCAGGGCATCCTTTTTTGGGATTTCTCTGTCTTTAACCGACCTGATCAGATACATACATGCAACGACAAAATCCTCTATCATCTTGTCAAATACCTCAAAGCTTTCTGCACTCTCAAAATCAAGTTCTTGCTCGTTTATCCTGTCAACCCAGTTTTTCATCCTTTCCTCGGTGTAAAATGTCATTGAATTTACCCCCTAACTGAGCATCACAAAACCTTAATAAATATTTATTGTTTTGGAAGCATGGAAAGGAACATGGAAAGAATGATAGCCACACTGAATACACTGGACACATTGAATACAGTGGACACGAATACAAAGCTTTTTTTCACTGACTGGGAGGGGCCATGGATTACTACAGATTTTGCCCTCGAAATTTCAAACAGGATTCTTGGAAATCAAAGGTTTTTCGAGAGGTTGAGTCAATATGACGACTATCTCTATTACATAAAAAAGATGAAGGACTACTATGCGGGAGACACGCTAAAGTTGCTTGCTCCTTTTATAGCTGCCCATGACGTAAATTCAAGCAAGCTGGAAAAGCTGGCAAAGGAGACAGCGAATTACGTTCCTGATGCAGAAAAAGCTATCTCTATCCTCCAAGAAAAATTCAAGCCGGTTGTGATTTCGACGAGCTACATCCAGTATTTGGAAACTACGGCCAAAAAAATCGGAGTTGAGGGTTATCTTTACGGAACTGAATTTGATGTTGAAAGATTTTCCTCAATTTTCAACGAGAAAGACAGACTTGAGGCTGAAAACATCGTTGAAAAGATTTCAAAAATGCCTGAAATCAGAATTGATGTTGAGAATAGGAGAGTAATCTCGGGTTTCGAGACGATAAGCTTTTTGGATGGGATTTTTTGGGGGGAAAGCGGCTTTACAAGAAAAGTCCAGGAAATCATGAAAGAAATAGAAGTTATAGGAGGCAAAAGAAAGCTTGAGATCGTAAAAAGATACTCTTCAGCTACAAAAAACCTAATAGCCATCGGCGATAGCATCTCGGATTTTGAGATGTTGGGATGGGTTAAAGGAAAAGGGCTTGCAGTGTCGTTTAACGGGAATGAATACTCTCTGATGCGATCCAACCTTGCGATAATCAGTGATTCCGCTTTTTCTGAAGCAGCAGTGATTGAATCTTTCATTTTGCTGGGCTTAGATGGGGTAAAAAGGCTTATAGACTTATATACGAGCATGAAAGAAAAAGAAAAGATATATGAGCTCATAGATGAAAGAATCGCCGATGGGTTGATGAATTCGAAAACAATATTTCAATGGATAGACGGGGATTATCTGAGCATACTTGCAGACTCGCTAAGAATGAGGAAAACCTTAAGGGGAGAAGCCGGAAAACTGGGGTAAA
>QMZD01000305.1 GCA_003662985.1 Archaeoglobales archaeon
AGTGTCAATTATGCGGTAAAGCATGTAAAAGAAGGATACAAATATAAGATTAAGGCAATAAGAGAGGTCAGACTCCTCCAACCGGGAGGGAGCACGGCTGCAAGCTATAAGCTTCAGAAAGAAATGGATGTAAACTTCAAATCAAAGGTTGAACTTCTCAGAGCTGAAGTTTCTTGCAGCAATATCCTTTATAAAATAAATTTCAGCGGCCTGCTTCCGGCGAAAGTGTATATCGAGGTAAAGTTCTCAGGTGGTAAGACATTTACCAAAACTTTCAGGGTTGTCGGAGGAGAGGAGTATTCGATTGACTTTGACGGCAATTTAAATAGAGGTATTTTTGAAGTCAGAAATGGAGAATCCGAGATCTACCTCAACCTAGAAAAATTCCTCAGGATAGCCTCTACTCCAGAAAGCGAAGTTGAGATCGTTCTTAAATCCGACAAAGTTCTTTCAACGATTAAATTTGCGAAACCCAATGTGAGTGTAGAAAGCAAAGCTGGAAAACTCCTGATAAAAAACGAAAAGAACAGTTCGCCAATTTATATAGACTCGATCGTTCTGGTTGATTATAACGCCAAGACTATTCCAGTCGGAACGTTGCTCTGCGACAAAATTGAGCTAGATAATAGCTATCACGGAGAGATACTTGTTATAGGTGGACCAAATCTCTTCTGGAGTGAATATAAGGAAAGGTACCTCACTAAAAAACCCGAATACATACTTTTCAGAGGGGAAATCTAATATTCGAATTTAAACTTTCCAGCTATAGCGCTATGAGTTCACTACCGGTGTAACTCATTCTCTGAGGCTTTCATGAGGGCAAGATAGATATTTGCTTTCAGAGTTCTCTCGAAGTATGCGGCATCAGGCTCAAGGACGGCGAATTTCCTGGGTACAGGAATAAACAAGGGATCGTCACAGCAGTAGCAAAACTTCTCCATGTGATCGACGATCAGGTTTACTTTTTCAGGATTTCCTTTGCTCACAACGACATAAACGTTTTTAGAGCTATTATCCTTTATCAGCTTCATTATTTCTCCGATTGAGTATTTCCTCGTGAGATTGAGTATTATCTCATTTGCGATTTTAACGATTGGTTCAGGTGCAACTATGAGTTCATAGCTTTCTTCTTCAACTTCACTCATTCCACTCATACTAAACATAAAACAATAAAAATTTTCTGATTGATTGATGTTAGTATTGATGTTAGTTTGGCTAATTTGATATGTAGTACGAATAATTTAAAAACTTAAAAAAATTAGCTTTCTTCCCCTTCTTTTATTTTCACCAATCGCAACTTACCAAATCCCTCATAGATTTTAACAGGGATTTTCTGAGCTTTGAATATATTTTCAAAGAATATCCTTAGAAATTTCTGGGAAGTATGAGTTGAGAGGATGAGTGTGTAGCTGCCCTCTCCATCTATCTTAACCCTGAACCAGTTCCCAACCTCCATATACCTTAGAATGTCATAGACGTCCGTCAGACCTTTGTTCTTGTACTGTATCCCATGCTCATAACCTATTTTCTCCATTATCTCCCAGAATTCATCTGATGCTTTTCTGTTGAGTTCATCTAACATGGCAGTCCAGTGCTCAATGTCAACTATGCAGTGCTCTCCGTCAGATAAAAAGTCTGTATAAATTTTAGTTATGTCAGGGGTTATTTTGGTGGCAGCATTCTCAAGCTCAAAATACGTGTTTATGGCTCTTCTTATAACTTCAGAAATAGTTGTGTTCTTTTTCCTAACCAGTATATTAAGCATTTCTTCGGATTTTCGATCAAGAGCGACCGATACTCTAGTGAATTTTTTTGCCATGAATTTGTTGGTAATCGATTTAGTTAATAAACTTTATGCATTTTGCCTATTATTTTCCACTCTTTATTAATTTTCATCGGAAATAGTTATTTAGTTCATAATAAAACATTCTAAAAGTCAAAGACACGCTAGTCCGAAAGAGGGATAACCATGAAAAGGGTAACTGCTGAAGAGTTACTTGAAAAGGCAAAATTGCCTGAGAAAGTTTCAAGCTCATGGCACAGGCATTACAAAGGAAAGATAGAGGTTTTACCCAAATGCGCGATAAGGAATCTGGGTGACTTCAGCGTTTGGTACACTCCTGGAGTGGCAAAGCCTTGCATGGAGATAGCCGAAGATCCCGATAAGGTGTACGATTACACGAACAAGTGGAACACCGTAGCAATTGCCACAGATGGAACGAGAGTTTTAGGCTTGGGAGACATAGGACCGAGAGCAGCGTTGCCTGTTATGGAGGGGAAGGCGTTGCTTTTCAAATACTTGGGTGGTGTTGATGCCTTCCCCGTTGTGATCGATGAGAAGGATCCAGATAGATTCATCGAGATAATCAAGGCCATCTCCCCATCCTTTGGAGGGATAAATCTGGAGGACATAGCGAAGCCCAAATGCTTCTACATTCTCGAAAAGCTCAAGAAAGAGTTGGATATCCCTGTATGGCATGACGATCAGCAAGGAACAGCTACTGCAACGCTTGCAGGAACGCTTGGAGCCTTGGAAGTTGTTGGGAAAAAGTTATCGGAGGTCAAAATAGCCGTCATAGGAGTTGGAGCCGCAAACGTTGCCGGGGTAAGATTGCTTATTAAGGCGGGAGCCGATCCGAAGAAGATCTTCATCGTTGACAGCAAAGGCCTGCTCCATCCTGACAGGAAGGATCTCGAAGCTCAAAAGGATGAAGATCCATACAAGTGGAGGTATTGCCTCGAAACCAATGGAGAGAGAAGAGTTGGAGGGATGGAGGAGGCGATAAAAGGCACGGATGTGTTGATTGCAGCAAGCAAGCCGGGGCCAGGGGTCATAAAAAAGGAATGGATAGCAAGCATGAACGACGATGCGATAGTTTTCCTTGAGGCGAATCCAATTCCGGAGATGTGGCCCTGGGAGGCGAAAGAGGCAGGAGCCAGGATAGTTGGAACGGGCAGGAGTGATTTCCCCAATCAGGTTAACAACTCACTCGTATTCCCGGCTGTTTTCAGAGGTGTTTTCGAGGTGAGAGCAAAAACTATAACGGATGAAATGGCGATCGAGGCTGCGAAAGCTCTCGTAAGATTTGCTGAAAAGAGGGGATTGCATGAGGACTACGTGATTCCGCACATGACTGAAGCAGAAGTGTTTCCCGAGGTCGCTCTGGCGGTTGCAAAGAAGGCGATGGAGCAGGG
>QMZD01000306.1 GCA_003662985.1 Archaeoglobales archaeon
AAAGCCGTAGAAAGGATTGAAAACTCGATAGAGATTGCTGAAAGATTCCTGAGATCTGCAAGGAGAAATTTTGATTTGAAAGATTATGTGATGGTTGAAATCGCAGCTTATAATTCGGCATTTCATTCGGCTAGGACTTTACTTTTTGCCAAGGGATACAAAGAAAGAAGTCATTACTGCTTGGTTGTAGCTGTTAGGAATCTAACAGAGATGATGTAAAGTTACTGGACTTTCTGAACGTTTTCAATAAACTTAGGATTTCGAGGCACAATGACCAGTATGGTGGAACGTTGGTAAGTAAGGAAGAAGCTGAATTTGTTTTGTATTTTGCCGAGGAATTTCTAAAACTTGTAAAAGAAATTTTAGATAAATAGAAATTTTAACTGAATTGATTTTACCGTATTGGCCACCTCTTCTACGAGTGGGGAAAGGATATGAATGGCCCTAAAGATTGAAAATAGATGAAAGTGATTTTAAGCAGTAAGATAAAAAAATAATTGGGTGCTAGCAATGAAGATATCCGTTGTGAAGGGGAATGCTACAAAAATACTCAAATGGTTTAGAACTCATAAAGACGAAGAGTATGCTAATATACTCAGTGATGTGGTAAACGAAAATAGAGACAGATTTTCTTTAAGGTGATTTTTTGGTTGGAGTCGATACAACCTTCTTCATCGATCTTTTCATAGAAGAGATCGTATATTGATCGGTTCAATTTTTAATTCCACAAACCAACCATCTGGAAAGTCAAAGTTCAAGCTAAAAAGCATTTCATGCTCTCTTTTGCCGAACCTACAACTTGTGGGAAGCAAGAGTGATAAGGGGAGGAAGGTTGAAGTTATCAAATCCTTTGTAGCCCTAACAAAGGTTTCTGGATTGAATTGGCTCAACTACGAATACCATAGAAATCTGGTTCACATCAAGTTATCTTTAAAGTTAGAAAATTTTAAGTACTAATTTAGTTTAGTACTAGTTGTGATTAGTAAATTTATAAACCGTGAAAAGGAGAGAACACTGCTTGAAGAGGAGTGGGGGAAAGAAGGTGGAAGGTTAATAATACTATACGGCAGGAGAAGAATAGGAAAGACTAGGCTTTTAACAGAGTTCGTAAAAGATAAAGAGAATGGGGTATTTTATATTGCAGAGGATTCTTCCACCCAAATTCAGATAAACGGGTTAAAGGATAAAATTGCGGAGTTTCTCGACGATTCACTACTCAGAACTCTCGAAATTAAGGAGTGGTCTCAGCTTTTCGAGTATCTGGCAAATAATATGCCTGAACAAAGATTCTACCTCATAATAGATGAGTTCTCGTACCTCATCAAAAGTGATAAAAAGATATTGAGTGTACTGCAAAGGTTGTGGGACACGACGTTTGCAAACTCCCCTGTATTTATGGTGCTTTCCGGCTCTATGCTCGGATTAATGAGCGATATGGTGCTTTCATACGCTTCCCCCCTTTATGGTAGAAGAACGAGAGACATTCTTCTGGAAGAACTTTCCTTTAAAGATGCAAAGAAATTCGTTACTATGTCTTTAAGAGAATCCTTAGAGCTTTATTTTATTATTGGTGGTGTACCGGAATATCTTCTGAAGGCTGCAGAATACAGTAGCCTGAATAAATTTCTCGAAAGAGAGTTTTTCAGTAAAATGGGATACTTCTACAGGGAGCCCTACTTCATAATTTCCCAAGAGTTTAAGGAACTCAAGTTCTATTTCTCGATTCTCAACGCCATTGCTTATGGCAACACAAAGCCAACAGACATTGCAAACTTTGTAGGTATTGAGGCAAAGAAAATATATCCTTATCTGGAAAACCTGATTCGTTTGGGCTTTGTAGAGAGGCAGGTTTCCATTTTTGGAAACCCAAAAAAGGGAATATACCAGATAAAAGATAACATATTCGATTTCTGGTTTAACTTCGTTTTCAAGTACCGGGAGGAGATTGAAAGAGAATTTTTCCACCCCAAAAAAGAAGAGTTATCGAGTTATTATGGAAAAAAGTTTGAAGATTTTGTAAGAAGAGAAGTTCTTCATCATTTGCTAGGCTACAGCAAAGCTGGCAGATGGTGGCATAAGAGCGAAGAGATTGATGTGGTAGCTGTGAATGAATCAACTATGGAGATCTTCTTCTTCGAATGTAAATGGAGCGATCTAAGGAAAAAAGATGTTAAATGGATTGTTAAAGAGCTAAAACGAAAGGCAAAACTTGTAAAGTGGAATGATGGGGAAAGAAAGGAGAAATTTGGCGTGATAGCCAGAAAAATAGAGGACAAAGAGGAGTTTCGGTGTGATGGATTTCTTGTTTATGATGTTGAGGATTTGGAGAGGGTGTTGTGAGCGGTTGGAGAATGCAGAACAAAACAGTAATCCACCTCCTCGAAGTAGAATCGGAGCTCTACAGATCAAACGCAAAGATAGTCAGAAATACTGACTTCAGCAACGGAGAAGCCGTAAAGCTTGGTGGAAATGGCAAAGCTTGGCAGGTCATCAAAATAATCAAAAACGGGACCTATAAGCTCGCTCTGAAAGGTCTGGAGATTTTGAGGTCTCACCTGGTAACACTTTCAGGCTTAATTCAAACTCATTGAACTTCGCCTACACGCCGACGTTCCACTTTGAATAAGGACTACTTAGACTTGAGATAACACCACTAAGCGATGACACAAAGCTTGATATCGTCTGATTTGTTTCGGGGGGTAAAGCCAGATAATTGACCAACTTTTTGAAGTCAAGGAGAGGCCGGCAAAAGTAATAAACTACACCAAAGTCAATCCTACTTTGTGGAAAGTCAAAATCAAATGCGACAAAACCCTTCATGCTCTCTTTTGCCGAGGCTTACGATCCTCTGTGGGAGGCCAGAGTATACAAGGACGGCAGAAAAATTGAGACAGTAAAATCCATCCCCTTATACTCTGTAATAAACGGCTTCTGGATAAACGAGACGGGCAACCTCGAAATCATTATCAGATACAAACCGCAAGACTGGTTCGAACGACTTAGCAATCTCTGCTACAACCTTCATAGGTTGTATTGGCTACCTATTCTACGACTGGAGGAGAGAGAAGGGAGATGGATGGGCTTTAAGGGTTCAGAAAAAAGTAGAAAAGACGCTAACCAGATTAAAGCAGAAAGTAAAGGTGCGCTAATGAGAGATTGCTAAAATCTCTACAACTCTTTTA
>QMZD01000307.1 GCA_003662985.1 Archaeoglobales archaeon
AGTCTCCACAAACAAGATACATGTATTGGCTCTTTCCACAACCGGTAAAATCAAGCTCTCTTATCAGTTTGATTAAAAGCAAATCATCTTCGCTTATTAGAGATGAGTTGTCGTCAAGAAGCTTGAGGCCCGCCTCAATAACATGGTTATAGCCCTTATACTCATCCTTGTACTTCTCAAGAATCTTGAAGGCTTCATCACTTAGAGTTGTCTGAATCCTTTTCTTAGCCATTTTATTTCGCTTGGATTGTAAATAGATAAATGTTACTATTACTGCAGATGAGTGTCACCTTTCGACTAAACACTCTGTTGCAGAATTTATAATAAAAACCCAAAAAAATTTTATTCTCAAAATTTAAAGTTGTTTATGGTCAATCGCAAAGCCAATCGCTGGATTTACCCGCTAATGGGGCTGATCATCTCTGCCATGCTTGGAGGGATCTATGCTTTCAGTCTCTACTACCCCCCTCTCCAAGAGGCATACAACCTCAACGTTGTCTCTCCTCTAGCTCTTGCCTTTTCAATTATCACTATAAGCTACTCGCTTTTCATAATTCCAGCGGGAGTTATTTATGATAGACTTGGACCGAGGATTCCTGTTGTTTCCGGAGCTTGTGTGATATTCTCCGGCTACATTCTCGGATGGTACATGCAAAACTTTGAAGATTGGGAAAGAGCAGCTTTGCTATACTACATTGGCTTAGGATTTCTTCCCGGCCTGGGAATTGCTTTAATTGATGCCGTCCCCAGACCCCTCGCATCGAAATGGTTTCCCGACAAAACCGGTACCGCTGTAGGAACTGTTGCCTTTGGATTCGGGATCGGTGCGGCGGTCGTTACTCCCATCATAAAGTATTTTCTAACTCAAGGAGTTTTCTTAACATTTCTGTATATGGGATCGATCTATTTTGTGGTTATATCTCTACTGGGAATATTTTTGAGAGAACCCCCTAGCGAGTTTCGAAAGCTAACCCCCACAAATTCTGAAATTGAAAAGAGTGAGGATTATAGCTTGATACAGGCGTTAAAAGATAAAAGGTTCCATATTCTCTGGTTTTCATTCGCTTTCTCGTCCTTTGCAGGCCTAATGGTAATAGGAAACGCTGTCCCGATTCTGGAAGAATCAATTTCTCCTGAAAATCTTAAGCTTATTATCCCCACCTTTTTGATTTTAACCTCCTTCTGCAACGCTGGCGGCAGAATCTTCTGGGGTAACCTACTCGACAGAATGGGACCCTGGAGAGCGATGGAGATGAATTTCATGGTAACCGTTGTAGCATTGATACTCCTCTCTTTTTGTTATTCGAATCAGTATCTCGTGATTCCTATTGGTGGAGTGATATACGCTAACTATGGTGGCTTACTCGCCCTTTTTCCATCTGCAGTTGCCTTATTTTTCGGTAAAAAGTATCTTGGGAGGATTTACGGTGCGGTTTTCACATCTTGGGGAGTTGCAGGTTTGATGGGTGCAGTAGGTGGTGGATACATCAGAGATTTAACCGGTAGCTATTTCCAAGCGTTTTACGTGGCTGTGGTTTTCTCAATACTTGCTCTATTTCTCGTTTACAGAGGATCTAGAATCCACAAGTCAGAAGCCCAGAATAGGGACAGGAATTTTTAGCTGTACATCTCTTCTATCAGCTTACCATAATTTTTCAGGATCACATGAGGCCTCTTTTTAAGGGTGGGTGTCAGTTCCCCTTTTTCAATACTAAATGCCTCTGAAATCAACCTGAATTTTTTCACTTGCTCGTGAATGGCTAGATTCTGATTTGCCGAGTTTACAATATCACTGTAAAACTCGATAACCTTTGGATGGTGTACTAATCCTTCATCCACACCCACAACCTCTATCTCCTCTGAGATTCCCTTAACTCTCCTTGTTTTTTCCCTGTCATATTCGATCCCTTCTCTCTCAGCGAAATCCAGCAGCATATTGAAATTGGGTTGGATGAGAGCAACGACGTATGGTCTACCATCCCCTACAATGATCGCATCCGAGATATAGGAGTTTCTCAAGAGCTCCTCCTCAATCGGGATTGGAGAGACATTCTTACCAGTATCCAAGACTATTATATGCTTCTTTCTTCCCTTAAAAATGAGATACCCATCGTCATCAAATTCCCCAAGATCTCCAGAGTGCAACCAGCCATTCTCAATTGTCTCAGCGGTTTTTTCTGGCTTATTCCAATAGCCTTTCATAACGTTGTCCCCTCTAACCAGAATCTCCCCATCTGGAGCTATCATTTCCTCAGTTCCTGGGATTGGTGGCCCAACTGTTCCGGGTTTGAATTTGCCTAACGGGTTGAGGTTGGATGGGCCAGCTGTTTCTGTCATTCCATAGCCCTCAATAACCGGGATCCCCATTCCGTTGAACATGTATGCCAAATCCTTATGAAGTTCGGCAGCAGAAGAGCATATGAACCTGATTCTCTGAAGCCCAAGTTCATTTCTGATTTTAGAGAATACCAAAGCATCGGCGACCCTTCTTTTAAATCCAAGCCAGGGACCAAAGCTCAATCCAGCGCTCATTCTCTTGCCACAATCTATGGCGACTCCCCTCGCCCAGTAGAAGATCCTTTTCTTGAGGCCGCCTCTTTTTTCAACCTCTTCCACAATTCCTTTGTTCATCCTTTCAAGAATCCTAGGTACCGCAACGAATGCAACGGGCCTTATCTCCCTCAAAGTTTTGACAAATCTTAAGGGAGAGGTGAATACGGCATTAGCTCCCTTAAGAACACCCGCAAAAAAGACGATCCTTTGGAAAACATGGCTTAAAGGTAGATAACAGATGTATTCCTCTCCGGGATAGAAGGGGGTTACGGACATAACGGACATAGCATTGAAGACCCAATTCCAGTGGGTGAGCATGGCTCCCTTAGGTTCTCCTGTCGTGCCTGAGGTATACACGAGGGAGGCAACGTCTTCCGGCGAGGAAAACACTATCTGATTCTCTTCAAAGCTCTGTTTCTCAATGAGATCAAAAATCGTTTTCTCCCCAGTTTTTTCAATAGAAACTATCTCCGCATCTATATTTTCGAGATTCTCAAGCATCTCCTTGTTTTCAACCACAACCAGCTTGGATCCGCTATCCCTGATTATGTACTCAACCTGATTTTTGTTCAGGAGGGAGTGTACGGTTACTACGATACCTCCAGCCATCAGTACTGCGTAATCGCAT
>QMZD01000308.1 GCA_003662985.1 Archaeoglobales archaeon
AAACTGATCCTCAGCAGAAGGGAGCTTAAGTTTAAGCAGGCGGTTGAGGAGGAGTGGGCAGAACTCGTTTACTACGGCCTTACAAACGATCCCTTATACGATGCACTGAACGCGTTTATTGATAAAACACAGGAAAGAGTTTCTGGATGGGTAAAAGTTAAGCTTTTTAAAGGAAGTGCAATCCCGGTTGCAAGGTTTTCGGAATATGCACTTTACAGCGAAGACCTCACCTCTTTTGATACAACAACCATAGATCAGAGACTCGCAGAAGGTTATTCTGCATTCCATGGCTTGCAGGGGAGGCTTCACAGGGAAATCATGAAAAGAAAGGGTTGAACAATATGTCGTTGAAAGGTTAAAATTCTAACCATATCAAATATCAATTACGACGTAGGCGTACCACAACCCTCCATTCTCTTTCCTCTTTTCTACTTTGAAATTGTGCATTGTAATCGCTTTAGGTTCAGTTTTTATAATCTCCGGTGTCATCTTTCCTCCCAGCAAATTAGCTTCCAGCAGATATTCCTTCTTTTCTTTTTTGATCGATATATTCACACTTCTAGCGGCGAAAAATTCGGTATCGAAGAGGAAGAGGACCTCATTTAGCCATTTATAAAGGAGAAAATCAACTTCAAAGTCGCTGATTTCTACTTTCTTCTCCATTTCTATCGTGACCTTCTCAACCATTACAAAAGCATCGTAAAAGGCTTTTGTAGCATTTTCAAAAAGCTCATCCAACGTGTTTCCGAATGCTTCGAATGCGATGTCAGCTGTATGGTCAAGAAGTCTGTAATCAGTACCCATGATTAAGATTAAACGTCCACCAATAAAATCATATCGCTGATAATCGCCCTTAATAAAACTCCTTACATTTAGCTCGCCAAAAATCGAAAGAATTATTTGCGAATATAAACTCTTTGAATTGGTGGTATGATGAAATTCGGGATAGAATTTGTGCCGAACATGAAGTACTATGAACTCGAATACTATGTTAAGCTGGCAGAGGACAGCAAGTTCGATTTTGTTTGGATAACGGACCACTACAACAACAGAAACGTCTATGCGATGCTGACAATCCTGGCTCTGAAAACGAGCACAATCAAAATGGGGTCTGGAGTTACAAACCCCTACCACATAAACCCGGCTGTAACAGCTTCTGCCATAGCAACGATCAACGAGATCAGCAATGGAAGAGCTGTTCTTGGTATAGGAGCCGGAGACAAGGTAACTTTTGATAGAATAGGAATAAGTTGGGAGAAGCCTCTTGGAAGAATGAGGGAGGCAGTCGAGATAATAAAAGCCCTGCACTCAGGAAAGCCAGTTAAATATGATGGCAAGATCTTCAAGTTCAACGGAGCGAGAATGGACTTCAAAGCAGGGGAAATTCCAATCTACATCGGAGCTCAGGGTCCGAAGATGCTTCAGCTCGCAGCAGAGCTTGGAGATGGGGTTTTGATCAACGCATCCCATCCCAAAGACTTCGAGGTTGCCAAAGAGAATATCGATGCCGGATTGAGTAAGGCTGGAAAGAGCAGGGATGCCTTTGATACCGTAGCCTATGCTTCAATGAGCGTTGATAAAGATCGTGATAAAGCGAGGAACGCTGCAAAGATAGTCGTCGCATTTATCGTCGCAGGAAGTCCAGATGTCATCTTTGAGAGACATGGTATAAGCGGTGATGACGTGCAGAAAGTTAGAGACGCCCTGAATGCAGCCTTTACCAAAGGCGATTGGCCCGGTGTAAGCAAGGCTGTAACCGATGAGATGATTGACACCTTCTCAATCAGCGGAACACCCGATGATGTGGTCGAAAGAATAAACGAGCTCTCAAAGGCTGGAGTTACGCAGGTTGTGGCTGGCAGCCCAATCGGGCCAGACAAAAAGAAATCGATCAACCTTATAGGCAAGGAAATAATTTCGAAATTCTAAATCTTGAGTGAATATCTCAAATAATTTTTTATTTTTAGTAATTTAGTTTTAGAACTATGGTGAGTGAGAAAAACATCATAATCATCTTACATTTCAAAAATTTTATACTCTTTTAACTTAATTTACCCTGCATGAAACACGTTTATGCTCAAACGGTTATCAGAGAGGACAAACTCGAGGAGTTAAAAAGGCGAACAGGTATGAACACCAAGGATGCTTTGCTAAAAGCCGTTGAACACTACCTCTCCTGCCACCTTGACATGAGTCACATTGGAATTAAAAGAATTGAGCATAGCCTGAATGTCATAAAAGAGCTAAAGGAGGAGCTCACGGGATAGTTTATTTGGTTTATTTAGTTGACATTTGGTAGATCATATTTGGTCTATCAGCGTAGAAGTTTTTTGAAGTTGGTATGGGCAATTTTTCTCTTTAATGATCTGTCAAGGGGAAGATTCAGGAAGAGTTCAAGATTTTCTCTGATACCCATCACTCCCGGACTGGGAAAGTCGCTTCCATAGAGGCTCTTTTCCGCGATGACCTCGAACCTTGGAAAATATTCGGTGAGTAACTTTTGTGGAGGTATACCACTTATATCCAGCCAGAGATTACTAAATCTTCTAAGAATGAAGAAAGCCTCCTTCATCCAGAATGGCCTACCGCCATGGCTCATTATGATCTGAAGTTTTGGAAAATCGATTGCGACATCTTCAAGAAAAAGAGGATTTCCAAATTTTGATCTTGCACCCAGAAGAACACTCGTACCCGTGTGGAAGAGAACGGGAATGGAGTGATCGGATGCAAATTCATAGATGGACTCAAGGGTCTTAACTCCTCTCTCCTCTTCTCTGTAATCGTTTGGTTTAAAGTACTGGTGGACGGGATGGAGCTTTATTCCGGCTATTCCCTCTGAATACTGTTTCTCAAGACTTTTCTCTATCTCCTTAACATCCATCAACCTTGGATGTACGCTACCAAACGGATAGAGTCTATCCCGATGGGGTTTGCAGTATTCGATCAAAGCCTCTACAATTTCCATTCCTCCCCCATGCGTTTCGGGAGAGGGATAACCCATAATGGCTACTGCTCCAATCTCACTTTTGTCTAAATATTCAACAAGGTGATCTGCAGACTCTCCAAACCTAGCAACGGTTTCCAGACTCTTAATCATACCAACAAACTCCTCTTTTAACCTATTGGCAACACCAATAGGCACAATATGGATGTGACAGTCATTATACCGG
>QMZD01000309.1 GCA_003662985.1 Archaeoglobales archaeon
CAAGCACACCCGGAAACTCAATGTCACCTCCAGCGATATTGATTCCCGCAACATACCCCATCTTGTTTGCTCCCGGGGCGAGGGGTATCCACACATTTTTACCCGTGATCATGTGTCTACATTCAGCACAGTCTCCCACCGCAAAAACGTTTTCCAAGTTCGTTCGCATTCTTGAATCCGTTTCGATTGCCCCAGTTTTACCCACTTTAACACCCAATTCTTTTGCCAATTCAACGTTCGGTTTTACACCGATTGCGATTATTACTAAATCTGCTTTGTACTCGTTTTTGTCGGTCATAACCCTCTCAACTCTGTCTTTCCCTTCAAACGCCTCTACAAGTTCACTGCCACGATAATTAACCTTTTTTTCCACCTCTTTTTTGACGATCTCTCCTATCTCCTTGTCAAACCTCGGTAATGGATAATCATATTTTCCAATGAGCGTAACTTTTTTTCCAGTAGCGGCGAAGGCTTCGGCCATTTCCACTCCTATATACCCAGCTCCAACGATGACAACTTCTTCAACCCCCTTTGCGGCCTTATGGATCATCTCAGCGTCTGGAGGAAGATCAACCGTGAAGACCTTATCAAGCTCGACTCCCTCGACAGGAGGAACTCTTGGAGAGGCTCCTGTTGCGATAAGAAGATAGTCCCAGTCCATTTCCTTTTCATTCCCATTTTCAATGTATCTCAACCTTCCTTTCTCCAGTTTTGTGACTTCCGTATTCATGTGAAGATCGATCCCTCTTTTCTCGATGAAAACACTTGGGGGGTAGTACATCAGTTTGGAGGTATCTGTAAGTTCTTCAACGACATATGGAATACCACACGGTGCATGGCTCACGAAATTCGTCGCCTCGAAAACCGAGACCCTCCATTCTGGCTTCAACGCTTTAACTCTCGATGCTGCACTCATACCGCCTGCTCCACCACCGATAACAGCAACCCTCACAGAAGAACCAGAATCTCCAGTTTCAGCCACAAAATCACCTCTTTCTAAAGTAAAAATTTAAACCTTAATTATTTTTCTGGTTATTCCACAAAATAAAATTCCGTTTGTTAAATATAAATGGGGGGAAGGGGTTAAAGATGAGAATCAAAAAACTTAACTTAAGATTCCGTAAGTTTTTGAGTAAATGGAGAATTCGATAAAAGCCGAAATCAGAGAAATGCACCCAAAAAAGATTGTAACATACTCAAGAAACGTTTTCATCCCTCTCACAAACGCATGTAGAAACAGATGTCACTACTGTGGATTCAGATCCGATAATCCAATATTGATGAATCCGGATGAAGTTAGAGATCTATTAACAAGGGCAAAAAATGCAAGCGAAGCTCTTTTCACTTTTGGCGAGAAGCCAGAGGTTGTTAAAGAAATTAGAGTGTCTCTTTCGAATATTGGATACAGCAGCTTTCTGGAATACATAATCGACATGAACAGGCTGGCGATAGACCTTGGAAAACTTCCCCACACGAATGCAGGAATTTTAAGCTACTCCGAGCTAAAAAAGCTAAAACCCTGGAATGCTTCGATGGGTCTTATGCTTGAGCAGGCCATTGAGCTCCCCTGCCATGCTGACAGTCCAGGTAAAAAACCGGAAAAAAGGACTAAGGTAATAAAAAATGCTGGAAAGCTTCAGATTCCCTTCACAACCGGCATTCTCGTGGGTATTGGAGAAAACTTTGAAGACGATCTCTACTCAATAGAGGTGATAAAGGAGTTACACCTTAACTACGATCACATTCAGGAGTGTATAATTCAGAACTTCAGTCCAAAGAAGGGAACTCCAATGGAGGATTTTCCGCCTCCATCAGCCGAGAGAATGCTTAAGATTGTCAGGGAGGCCAGAAGGATTCTTCCCGAAGATGTAGAGGTGCAGATTCCACCGAATCTTGTGAAGGATATTCGACCTTTCCTGAAAGAAGGTGCTGGAGATATTGGAGGGATTTCTGATGTGACAATAGACCATATAAACCCTGAAGCTCCGTGGCCGTCGATTGAGAAAATCGAAAGATGTTTAAACGGTGAGTTTGTCCTTAAGGAAAGGTTACCAGTTTATCCGAAATATATAAAGAGGGGCTGGTATGGGAGCATGACCGAAGATCTGATTAAGAGGCTTTCCGATGATAGAGGATACAAGAAAGATAGGAAAAATACCAGGGGGAATGTTGAGAGGTGAACTCATGCTCATCCAGGAATACGTTTCCCTTCTGTCGGATCCTTACGAAACCTTCAGAGCTGCAGACTCTCTCAGAAGGAAAACTTGCGGAGAAGAAGTTACCTTCGTTGTTAACAGGAACATAAACTTCACCGACAGGTGCATAAACAGATGCAGATTCTGCTCCTTTAGATACAGAAAAAACTACCTCCTCCGGAGGGAGGAAATAGCCAGAAAGGTGGAAGAAGCTTTAGACTATGGTTGCACGGAGGTTTGCATTCAAGGAGGGTTACTGAAAGATGCTGACATAAACTTTTACACGGAAATCCTTCAAACGGTGAGGGATGTTTCTAAATCAATTCACATCCATGCATTCTCCCCTATGGAGGTTTTTCATGCAGCAAGAAACAGCAAAATGCATGTTGAGGATGTTTTAAAAGAACTAAAGCATGCTGGATTAGATTCAATGCCTGGAACCGCTGCAGAGATCCTTGTGGATGAGATAAGAGAGAAAATCTGTCCTGAAAAGCTCAAGACATCCGAATGGATTTTCGTTGTTAAAACCGCCCACAGGCTTGGGATTCCCACTACATCAACGATGATGTATGGACATATCGAGAGCTGGGAGGATAGAATAAGGCATCTCCTCCTAATCAAAAAGATTCAGCAGGAAACTGGCGGGATAACGGAGTTTATACCACTTCCTTTCATGCCAAAGAACAATCCACTGGGAAAAATTTCAAACGGCTCTTCGGGATTTGAGGATTTGCTGCTGATAGCGATCGCGAGGATAATCCTATACCCTGAAATACAGAACATCCAGGCTTCATGGGTGAAACTGGGTAAGAAACTAGTTCAGGCCTCCCTCTTTACAGGAGCAAACGATATTGGAGGAACGTTGATGGAAGAAAACATATCAAAGGCTGCCGGCTCCTCCAGCGGTGAATTTCTTGAGGTGGAGGAGATGATCAAATTAATAAAGACTGCAAAGAGGATTCC
>QMZD01000310.1 GCA_003662985.1 Archaeoglobales archaeon
CTCTAATTTAACTTAAATGGGGTAATAAATTGTGCGTTACTACTCTTCCACCCCAGATGTAGAGATACCAAGTATGATCCCTGCAATAAACCTCGTTATGGCAGCCACCACAAACAAATACGAGCCAATCCCTAGCCCCCATGAGAGGTACACTGTCCCATATGAATCCAAAGTATCGCGGTAACTTCCTGAGATTGGTGATGAACTTATAAGATCGAGCATTTTCGTTGCTTGAGGTGGGATGTCACCTACCATCGCAGCTAACGGTGTGACTAAAGTACTCAACTGAGCTATGAAAATTAAGATGATTACGACAGGTATCAGAGATGCTATGCCACTTCGGATATATTTCCTACCGAGACTTCTTGGCTTTTCAATACCGATTATGTCCAGAAAACTCAGAATAACACTCGAAAGAAGTATGATGCTGAAGGATATCCCGAGTCCAAAAAGGCCCGTTAAACCGTTGCTCTGCAATGTGTTGATTCTAACCCCGTCCACCCCATCGATGAGGGCGAGGTCAACCTCTCCGATCGTTTTCAGAGCGGATGTTTGAACGTCTCCTTTCACGACATACCATGGCATGAACATCGCAAGCAGATAAATTGCAACACCAGCTATCCCGAGAACGACACCGATACCGGCTTTTGAACGGAGTACTTTCCCAATATTGAGTTTCCCATCTCTCTTGCGTTTGACAATTCTCCCCGTCTTTATTATCGAAAGGGCCACTACAATTGCCAGAATGATGTAGGTGGAGTTGTAGACTATCCAGCTCAGACTGAACCATGTTTGATCAACAGAAAAAAGCTTGTTCCCCCAAGAAATTGGGTTATACCATTTATCAGCGTTTTCTCCATGCCCCGGTCCTGTGGGTCCAACGGCCCCCAATGCAATGTCTGCCTGTTCAGCCCAATCGCCCCATCTTCCTCCGAACTCCAACCACGGAGAAGAATCGCTCAGCAAAACTATTCGATAGTCGCCCGGTTTGAGAGTAACAGATCCGCCAACAACATCATTCTCCATGCCGAGTTTGCCCTGATAGGGTCTAAAGTAATTCGCATGAGAACCTAGGGCGACGTATACCTCGGGATGTCCATTTACCTTCCCTACATCATCCCAAATGGCTTTTTCTCCGGCAAAATGTTGGGAGTAGAAAGCATACAGAGGTTTCTCATCAGAATCGAGAACTACCTGTATCATCTCCCAATCTCCCTGATGCTGATTGAGTTTACCTGGATTGAACGCATAGAAAAACCAGTACTGAATCACGAAGTATCCTCCCGACTTTGTTACACGGGCGTAAACGATATCACCGATGGTCTTTCTCTTCTCTTGATAGTCCTTTGCTATCTCCTCGTATACGCCAAGCGTATTTTTCAAGTAATAATTATCGGATTTGTACGAAGAGACGCTTTTTACGGTGGGCGAGGCATCGATCAGTCTGGTAACATCCCCATCTCTGAAATACAATGCTGAATTTTCTACGTGATAGAGTACACTCGTGGGATAGAATTTCTCCCCACCTACGAAATGAAGATAGGGAGCATACATAAATGCCAGGCTTTTCTCCTCTGAATCCAAGATTCCATCACTGTCCGAATCGCTTTGGGCTTTTACAATGTATAAAGGAAAACCCGCTAAAAGCTGTAGTAGGACGGACACAAAGAAAGCCGTAAACACGAACCTAACCAAATTCTTTCCCATTGCTACCCAAACCTCTGAATTTCGATAAGTTTGGTTTAAATGAATAAAAAGATTTTGTCTGACTCCCTAATATATTTTCTAGAAATAAATTTTTAAATTTTTAAAATTTCTAGTTTCTACTTCTGGTTCTCTCGAGAGCATCCCCGATAAACGTTCCAATGACGAAGAATATTGTGAAATACAAAGCCACCAAAGCAAAACTCAACGCCCCGACTCCGGCAACCAGAATTCCAACGATCGGTACGAAAAGGGCTACAAAAAGCCCTATGAGGAGTCCGATCACAATACCAATTATAAGGGCCTTTTTCAGGATGTTCAGCCGATCTTCCTTCCCGGGATTTACAAATCCATAAATTACTCCGACAACAAAGGCTATCAGTTCTATCGAGACCATGTTCGTCTAATCAAGTAACAGCAGAAGAACTTTTTGATTGTCGATTAGCAAATAGCCAATTCAACTAGATAATTACCAACCACCAGTTATCAACGAAAAATGTAAAATGCTCAATTCTTGCTTCTTGGCCTTGACTCCTTGTGACTTCTTGCGTTCCTCGAAAAATAGAGTAAAAGTAAAAGGGTAAAGGATACTCAGCGTCTCTACTCAGTTAAATTCAACTCACAACCAACACAACTAGCCTATCGTTTCACTTTTGATGAGTGATGGTTCGTGCAAGGGCAAAATTATGTCCGCTTCCTTTTTCACCCTCAGCACGCTGTCGTAGCCAGCGATTATGTCGGTATTTATTCCTGGAGGTATGACTGGCATGAATCTCGCTGCCTTTGGAGGTGGATTGAAGTTCTCCATGATACAGCAGAATCCGGTTATTATCGCTTTCCCCTCTGCGGTTTCGACAACAACCGATTGCCCTCCGGGAGTGTGCCCTGGGGTGAATAGAACGCTGATCCCATCAACTATTTCAGCATCTCCATCCAGCAAAACTATCCTGTCCTCTTCGATGGCATCCTCCAGTAAATCCTTGTCATACCTGAAATCAATCGGATGGGGATTGAGCATGAACTCATACTCCTTTTTCTGGACGTATATCGTTGCGTTTTCGCAGTAAAAGTCGTTTTCACAGTGATCGTTATGCAGGTGGGTATGGATGATTATATCGATGTCCTCAGGGCTTAAATCAAACTTTTCAAGAGCCTCAGTAAATGTATATGTCTCTCCAAGTTCTCGTCTTACCTCGTTTGTTTTAAATGGGTCCATCGTGCCCGTGTCAACGATTATCTTCTTATTCCCTCCTTCTATATACCACATGAAAACCGGCAAGTACATCGTTTTATCGCAGTCGAAATAATAGGTCATTGCACATTTCGGCAGTATCCTCACGCCAACAGCCACCGGGTGAATTTTGTATTTCATGGAATTTAATTTTTCAACCTTACAAATAGAGTTTTTGGAATTGATAGATTCGCACTCGATTATCAAGTTCTTTGCTCC
>QMZD01000311.1 GCA_003662985.1 Archaeoglobales archaeon
TAACCCCAAACGCTCACACTCCCTTATCACGGGAGACATCTTGATGATCTCAGGCCTAAAACTATCGCTATCATCCTATCCTCACGCATCTAAAAACAACAGTTCCCCCTTCTGTATAAGGCTTACCTGGATCTACGCACTGAATATAAGCATAATTTTAAGTTGCTTTTTAGATTTTTAAATTAGCCAAATCAGCTAAATCAGAATGAAACTAAAAACTAATACCTTTAATCAAAACTTCAAAATCCTCAATCAGGTGGTAAGCCTCAACTCCGAAGTTTTTCGCACTTCTAACCTGAGTCCTGTCATTTGAGACTAAGATTGAGTCTCTGATCTTCGATGCAGCGATGTAGAATGAGTCAATAGCTCTACATCCGGTCTCAAATGCGATCGAAAATGCCATTTCTTTCAATTCTTTGGTATCTATAACGTTAACCTTTTCTACAATCAGTTTGTATAGAGTTAAGGTCTCATCTTTTCTCATTCTTCTACTTAGCTGACCTACGAGCTCTATTTTAAAAATCTCAGGTTCCATAACTGGTATCATATTTTGTTGCAAAATCCTAAAGAACGTATTTGCTTTTTTATTCCTGCCTTCATCGAACTTGAATATGGCATCGATGAAAACAGAAGTATCCACCACAATCATCTTCTTTCCTCTAAGAACTCCTTCAGGACATCCTTCTCGACTCTCCTACTAAATCTTTCCAGAATATCTGCTATACCCATCGAGACTATAACCTTACCTCTGGCTCCCTCTTTAAGCTTAATCTTTTTTAATGGTTTGAATACTCCATTTTCGTAAATTACCTCTATTTCTTCCATAATCTTAGTCACGTTTTTTGAATTACTTAAATTTTTCAGTAGCTGACTAGCTGACAGAATAACTTTCAAAATAATTTTTAAACACTTAAACAAGTCCTTTCTTCCAAGGATGTTGAGTCCAATCCCAAGTCTTCTTGAGAAGCTTATCACGGAAATTCGACATTTGCAATTTGCACCTTGAGGATGTGAGCAGATGTAATGCTGCAATAACGTGTTATCTCTTTCAACCAGAATAAAATCGCTTTTCTTTCATCAGAACTTTCTCAACCCTCCCATGATTTGCTCAGCATGCGTTCCAGATCTAACATCCAATTATAATCAGCTTCAGCTCCAATTCTTCAAAAAATCCTGTCCATCTTTTGCGAATGCTGCCCTATGCAATGAAGTAATCCAAACCCAAACGCTCACACTCCCTTATCACGGGAGACATTTTAAATTCAGGCCTTGTGCCTAAAACGATTGAAACTTTCACGCTTACACCTTTTCTGCTGTTATAAGAATTATCGAAACGGTAACAGCATCAGCTAACTCAGCCTCCCATCACCAATCAGTTAAGCCGGTATATTCAGTTTTTACACTTCCCACCAAATTTAGACTCACAATATCTCTTAAAGTTTTAAAATTTTCTAAACAAATTCACAGTAATATTTGGCCCTCAGACAACCTCGAAGCAATTGCTTCATTGTGAATTCAGCCAGTCCCCGACTCCCTCTTTTTATTGTCTCCACTGAAGTGAGAACTAAGTTAAGGATGAATTCTCCCAACATCTGTCTTATCGAAATCGGAATCAAAACTTACAAGCTTTAGTCCGTATTTCTTGGCCGTTGTGTATTGATAAGCATCATCGAAGTCGAGGTTATATCTCCCAACGGCATCGATCAAATCAGGCAAGTCTTCCGGAAATAGCCTTCTTATACCAACATAACCAGAAATAACCATATCTTCAAGAAAATCAAGGAAAACATCGGACTTCTCCAATTTGACAAGGATTACTCCTGTAGAATGTAGTGAGAAGTCACTCATGTACAGCTCTTTTTCACTCTTGATGAATGATAATGCAGCTTCATAATTCTCTTGTTCAAGCAGAATTTCAAGAAATACGTTTGTATCAATAAGATATGTCATCTCCACTCTAATGCTTTCTTTTGTAATTCTACCGATGTAAACTTATCCCTGTACTCTCTCAAAGCTCCTGCCCACGAAAAACTTGGTTTTTTCTTTTTCTTCCTGATCAATGAATCTATAAACTTATCGACCTCTTTTTGTAATTCGGGGGGCAAACTCTTAATTTTCTCCTCAATCCCCATGCTCTGTAGTTTTGTTTGGGGAATATAAAATCTTTTGCACCGCTGAGTTTGGGCAAACATTAAGATTTTACTTGGGCTGAGCTTAGGTGAGCTTAGGCTAAGGAATCTTATTTATTTTTCTAACAATTTCAGGCCTCTTCTTCATCACAGCTCTTAGACTGGACGCAAGAGGAAGAATGTATAAGTGATCTATAGATCTTCTATATCTCTTCAGGTAAATCTTCCAATCTTACTCCTGTTTTCTTAGTCCTTTCATGTTCTTTAAGGAGTTCTTCCCACTCTTCATCGCTTAGACCCTTCTCAGGCAATAAATAAGCTTCTAACCTTTGTATCTCAATTTTAAGCCTTTTTAATTCCTCATAAACCTTTTTAATGTCCACCGTTTCCTCCATTCTTCCACTTTTTATCGCTTAAAGTTAAAATAATTTTTGTTGGTTTATCCTATACTGCTTGCTATCCCAACAATTCTCTCTCCAACAATTCTCCCAGTCCTTATGTGGTAGAAAAACTACGTGAATTGTGAAAGTCTTGATGAAACTGCCTTAACCTTTCTTACATCATCCCACTCTCGTCCTTGCCCTTTCTCTAATCTGCAATCCTCCCGGTTGGATTTCCATGTCATCAATTCATTGAGTTCTTCTTCAGCTTTTCAACGTTGTCTATTAAAATACCCATTAAAATTACTCCTTCTTTCCCGCAGACCCCTTCAAAATCACTGTCAAGTGAGATCAGATGCATTATACCATTGCAAGTTGCTAAAATCAGGGCATCACTTGGCAAAAGCCCTATCAATCAAATCGCAAGAAATAGGCAAATTCATTGACCCCCAAGAACTTCAGGCTATAGCTTTAACGGCGTTACGAACTCGTTAACCGCTCTCTCAAGATCCTCCCTTATTTCCTCAGGTACCACATCCAGCACTGCCTTTTGCTTTGACAGAAAAAGAATCTCAATTCCAACAACCACTCCCTTAGAATTATACTTTACAATAATTCCGTCGCCGGATTTATCA
>QMZD01000312.1 GCA_003662985.1 Archaeoglobales archaeon
CCAGTACTCCGAGCTCTCGGTTTCTGCTATTAGAAACGCAAGAAGAAACTGGATGTCTCAAAACCATTTATACAAACTCCTTCACAGGGGATATACAGCATTGGCAGAAGCTGGAGACTCAGACGATGGGATTGCTGAATGCCCATATGAATTCTACAGAATTTGGGCCACCGACGTGAAAAAAGCCAAACAGATGTCCGAGAGCGTAACAAGAGCTACCCCCGAACCCCTAGGTGACTAATTTAATCCTTTATTTTTTTAACTCCATTAAAAGGAGGGTTCGAGATGTCGCTTTTGGGAATGTCGTTAGTTTATGTCGGCTTCGTTCTTGTGATCAATGGACTTTGGCTTCTTGATAAACTTGTTGCTAAAGATGCTATGATCATGAACTACTTTACAGGTATCGTAACGTTCCTAAATTCCTTTTACACGGCTTATGTCGACAAGATTATCATAGCTGGAGCGCAGGGATTGTTGTTCTCATTCACATATCTATGGGTTGCCACCAATATAAAAAGAGACCAAGAAGACCAAAGAGCATTGGGTTGGTACTGTTTGATGGTTGCAATCACTGCCGTCCCGAGCGGTATCCTCACGTTAATAGAGGGTACTAGTGTCATGTATGGTCCAGTTTTAGCAGTTATCTGGTGGCTATGGGCCTTCTTGTGGTTCCTATTCTTCCTTCTACTAGGCTTGGGAATGAACATAACCAGATTCACCGCATGGGCACTCATAGGTGAGGGTGTGATTACAGGGATCTATGGATTCATGCTATTCCTTCCCCAGTATATGCCGGGTCTCTTTTAATTATTTCAATTTTTTATTTTGAAGATCCTGCCGTTCACATTCAAAAGGAGTGATTCCGAAATCTTCTGATATAATACGAAGATCAGTGCTCTAAAGAATACGTCTAGACTACGTCGTAACTCCTATAGAATATCGAAGTTCTTCGAAGTTCTGCCGCTAAAATAACAATAGTATTAATCTTTAATAATTAATCATAAAAAATCCTATATATCAAGCCAAGAATTCACAATTTAAAGCTGAAGTTTATTTTAATGAAATAATACGGAGGTAAATATATGAACGAACAGAAAAAAAGCAAGTATTTAGAGCTGGAAATTAACAGAATTGAAGACACTCTAATTCCGCGACCATGGCCCATTATCGAACCAAAAAGTAAAGAGGAAATTTACGCTCCATGGATCAAAGATCCAAGAGATCCAGATGGAAAATACGGTGAATTCATCGAGGAAAACATAAGCTGGGAAAAAGCCACTGGCAAACCTTGGGCTCTAGACGGTTTGCTTGTTATCGATTGTACAATATGGAGCCTTTCAGGAGCTATATGCGGTTCTTTTCTCGGTGAACTCGGTGCAACGGTTATTAAGATTGAACCCCTCGGTGGAGATCCACTGAGATATCTGTATCCTTTCAGTAGAGAGGAGTACGCCTTTGAAGATATTTATAGAGGAGAAAAGGTCAGTCCAACTTTTATTCACGAACAAAGAAACAAATACTCAATAACTCTTAATCTAGAGCATCCAAAGGGTCGTGAACTCTTCAAAAAGCTCGTAAACCATGCCGATATTGTGCTCGAGAACTATCCTCCCGGAACATTTGACGATTGGGAGATTGGATACAGGCACCTTAGCCAGATAAATCCGAGGATAATTTACTGCTGGTTTGGACAGCTAGGACAGTGGGGACCCATGAAAGACAAGACATCGAAACATGGACAGATGATGCTTGACCCCATTGGTCTATGCTGCAGTGAGTTTGTACACTCAACAGGTTTCCCGGCTGATTTGCTCCCGAGGGAAAAAGGTGGCAATCCCACTAGGGCTGGGGAATGGACAGCAGACTTAGTTGCCGGTGTTCACACAGCAGTTGGAATCCTCGCTGCTCTTTACTACAGGGAAAATGTCAGTAACAGGGGACAATTTATCGAGGCCACATCCAGTGAAGCGTATATTGAAGTTAACGACTTCAACATCGGATGGTATGGCTACGATGGAAGTATAAAAGCTAGAACTGGTGGTTGGGATCCATGCCTGAACCAGTACGCCTGGAATCCATGTAAAGACGGATATATGATGATTGGCGGCCAGACTGATCGATTGTGGTATAGGATTTTGCAGGTCTTAGCAGAGGAGGATCCTGAAGGGGCCCGTCTCATTGCCGAAGATCCATTTTTGAAAGAGATGGCTGCAAGGAATGCTCTTGAGGGTTTAATAAAAACATATACAATAACGGCCCAATGGCTTGCAAAAAACACAAGAGCTGAGGCCGAGAAAAAGATGGTGTCAAGAGAGGTTGCAGCGGCTCCTGTTTTAATGATCGATGAGATAGCTGAGTACGAGCATTTCGTTTACAGAAGGCATGTTACAGAAGTCTACGACGAACATTATGGCAGAGTTTTGATTGCAAACTCGCCTCTAGCCCACCAACACAGAACTCCCGCTAGAGTGAAGTGGCTTGGTAGGCCACTTGGTCTCGACAACGGTGAGATTTTCACAAGATACCTTGGACTGGGGCCATCCGAGTTGAAAAAGCTGGCGATGGAAGGAGTTACAACTTGGTATCGTGAGTGAGGGAGTGAGGTGGTTGGATGGAAAGAAAAACTTGGAATATCTCTTCAGAAAATTGGAGTTTCAATCCTCCACTCGAGAGAAATCCTGAAACCGGAGAGGATTTAGAAAAAATCCCATTTGAGGATTATTGCAGAAGAGTCTTTGATCCTAATAAGGTTTTTGATAAACCCGAGGCTCTCAAGGGATGGAGACATATTTCCTCAACGATGTACATTTTAAGTCCACACGTAGGTGCAACTCTTGCGGAATACGGCGCTGAAGTTATAAAAGTCGAGTTTCCGAGACTAGGTGATCCCATGCGACACACCTCGCCATTCAACGAGGCATACCTGTGGCCAGAAAGTGACCATAGACCAATGACAGGAACCGGATTGGGTTATCTGCATGCAAACAGTAACAAATATTTCGTTACTCTCGACTACCACGCACCCGAAGCAAGAGAACTCTACTACGATCTCGTGAGGATTTCCGACAGTCTAGCAGAATGTTACAGGCCCGGAACATTTCATAGATGGGGGATAGGATATCCACAGCTAAAAGAAGTGAA
>QMZD01000313.1 GCA_003662985.1 Archaeoglobales archaeon
CACTTTTAAGGCTGATGCGATTCTTGAGTTTGCTCCATCACAGCCAGCAACAACATCAGCCTTAACCACTCCATTCTCCAACTTGATCTCACTCTTCGAATCCGATGGAGTAAAACGGATTATCCTTGCTGCCTTAAGAATTTCGTGACCGCTTTTCTCAGCAACTTCGGAGATCATTCCATCTCTTTCAACAACATGCATTTTAAAATCAACAACGAACTCCTTCCCATCTGGGCTTGTAAAGCTCATGAACTTCGTTTTATTACTCTCGTATTTTCCGGGGATGTCAAAAAGGGAATAATCCTCAAGATCGGGAAGTAAAATCTTCATTTCCTCTTTAAAAGGAACTATTTCCCCACATTCAACCGGATGGCCGAGTTTTTCCCTCTTGTCGATGCCAACAACCTTGATGTCTCTGTCCAAGCTCCTAAGCAGGAATGCGCCTGCGATTCCAACTCCGGCAACAGCAACCTCCGCTTCAACCTGATTGGACATGTTAATCCCAGATTGTCGCTCTTTTTAAAGGTTCTTTTTAACCTATAGTTCAATGGTTCGAGTGACCTGAACATTTCCAGATTTTTCCAATCCAGTAGATAAAGTAAATAAGGTTTATATTTTCTGTCCCCAACACCAAACAGAAAACTTCAAGTATGCTTTACATTTAATTTCAAGAAATGAACAGCGTTGAAGAGAGAAAAGAATTTCTAAGGAGAATAATCGAGTCCTTTGACCTAATAAAAAAGCTCTTAAAGGAGAAAGCGATCTGCGAAGAGGACAAAATCGTCGTTTTCGACCCACCCTTCACCCTCCACATCCTCAGAAATCAGGGTTGTATATATCTCTATCACAACGATGAGGAGCTAGGATACCTTTCCTTGGAAAATTACAATTTCTGTGATGCGGAGGCAGAAGTGGTGATGGATTCCTGGCTTAAAACCCTCACCTCCTTTGGTTTCAGAAGGTACATCGTTAAAAGGAGGTAAATCTTGATTTTTGATTTGTTGCCGAGGAATCTATGCTAGAGTGATTTAATTTTATAATTTTAATACTATTACTCCTATGTTCCTATCTCTTAATTGGACAGACGATTCCAGACTCCAAAATGAAGGTATTTTCAAACTTAAAAATAAAAATAAAGCTATTTCCTTCTGTAAATAACAAAAAGGATAAGCATAACTACACCAAAGATTACAAGTCCCAATGCTATCGGATCGATAGCCGGAAGTGTTGCTTTCAGTTCGGGAGTTGGAGTTTGGATTACTTTCGGAGTTGGGGTTTGAGTTGGAATTGGTGTCGGAGTTGGGGTTGGCATTGGTGTTGGAGTGGGTGCTGGTGTTGGGGTTTGAGTTGGGGCTGGGATCGGAGTTCCTAATACACCCGGACTTTCAACTGATTTTGGTGCCCTTTCAATTTCGATTGCCCCCATAGTAACCTCTGGAACTCTCTGAGTGGCAAGAAACCGATAGGCTGAAGTTACGATAGATGCTACTCCAGCAACCAGCAATCCGACGAGCTTTATCGTATCCTGTCTTATCACCCTCTTTCCCTTTTCTGTAAGTTCATAGTAGACCCATTTCCTCCCGTTCTCAACTCTTCTGACCATCCCAGTCTCACAGAGCTTCTCCAAGTGATAGACGAGAGTTGGTTTCGAATAACCGGTTGTCCTTGAAAGCTCGGAAACCGTATGTGGTCTCGACTCAAGCTGGAAAAGGATCTTACTCCTTGAAGTGGTGAAAATGTCCCTCAAGCTACTTATCACAGATTTTAATGCCTTTTTTATTAAGAAAACGTTTTTGGTTATGGTAGAAAAAATAAAAATTTGCTATTAAAAAAGTTTAATTTACCTCCCGCCTTCTCGAGACCGATGGATGGTTTTTACGAGAGAACAACAAAAGACTCAATTAACATCGATCCCTTACAGACAGGGGGGAAACTTAGCGAGGCGGCAAGGAGAGCTTTGGTAGAGTGGGGGGATGGCTATAGCGTTTGCGATTTCTGTCCCGGAACACTCGATCAGATAAAAACCCCACCAATCTACAACTTCATCCACGAAGAGCTGCCAGAGTTTTTGGGATGTGATGTTGCAAGGGTAACAAACGGTGCTAGAGAGGGAAAGTTCGCGATAATGCATGGAGTTTCGAGTTCGTACAAATGCGAAAAAAAGGCAGTAGTAATGGATGCCAACGCCCATTACTCAAGCTACGTCGCAGCTGAAAGAGCGGGCTTAAAGGTTTTACTCGTTCCAAATTCGGGATATCCCGAATATAAGATGGATCCGGAAGGTTATTCAGAGGCTATCGATTCGAATGATGTTGTCCTCGCTTTGGTCACGTATCCAGACGGAAACTACGGTAACCTACCGGATGTAAGGAAAATAGCCAAGATTTGCAGAAAAAAGGGAGTTCCTCTTCTTCTGAATGCCGCTTATGCTGTCGGGAGGATGCCGGTTAAAATGAAAGAGCTTGGAGCGGACTTCATAGTCGGCAGTGGACATAAATCGATGGCATCAGCAGGGCCAGTAGGGGTTATGGGAATGAAAGAGGAGTTTGCAGACCTGATTCTCAGAAAATCTGAGAGACATCCAGCCAAAGAAGTTGAGCTTCTCGGTTGTACTGCTCGAGGTGTTACAATTATGACGCTCATCGCATCCTTTCCACACGTTAAGAGTAGAATTAAAAAATGGGGCAAAGAGGTTGAAAAGGCCAGATACTTCTCCAAACAGGTGGAGAGATTTGGGATAATACAGCTTGGCGAAAAACCCCATAACCACGACCTCATGTTCTTTGAGAGTGAGATCCTCTACAACATCTCAAAAAAGGCGAAAGGAGGTAGGTTTTTCCTTTATCGGGAACTCAAAAAGAGGAGGATCCATGGAATAAAACCGGGTCTGACGAGGTATTTCAAGCTCTCTACCTATGGACTCAGAAAAGAGGAGATCGAATACGTCATCAATTCCTTTGAGGAAATCATATCCAAATATACCAAAACGGCTGAAAATAACTGAGAACGTTGAAACTGTAACCATAAATTTTGAATTCAGAACTCAAAACCCCACCAATCTTTTATCTTTTCTTTGTTTGCTAAGTCTAATGCTAAAAGATTGGATGGAAAGAAAGAATGATCAAAAATA
>QMZD01000314.1 GCA_003662985.1 Archaeoglobales archaeon
CGGACCCGGCGGGATTTGAACCCGCGATCTACGGCTTAGGAGGCCGTCGCCTTATCCATGCTAGGCTACGGGCCCTTACGTTATTGGATGTCAGTGTAGGTATCTTAATCAACCATGGATGAATATTTGAAAGTTTTGGTGTCCTTACATTGGAATGTAGAAATTGTGAACAAAAAGCTGGCTCAACAAGTTGTTTTTGTCGGCATCAGGAGTGAAGTAACGATCGTTAGATTAATTACTCATCCGGAGTAGATTTTTGCCCGAGTGGGTTATTTGGTCTTATTCCATATATTCAATACCCGTGTATCCAATTTTGATGTTATATCGTCTAATTTCGATGTCAAAGTATACCAATTTCCTTGTAGTGTAAATAGGCTCTAAAAGACTAAAAGACTAAAAGGCTAAAAGATTAGAAGATTAGAAGATTAAACAAGCATATATTCTCCTAATTTCTCAATTGCCCCTTCAACTGATTCTATTCTGGCTTCGTAGGTAATTCTGCCAGCGGTCATTATGTAAAACTTATCGGCAATCTCGATTAACTCTTCTGTCCTTTCGTGAGATATAACAGTGACTCCAACGTTCTCTTTTTTCAACTTTTCGATTATTTCAAGGATTTTGTCTCCAGCCTCCTTCTGAAGGCCCTGAAAGGGTTCGTCAAGTAAGAGATATTTTGGATTCGTCAGTAAAGCTCTACCAAAAACCACCATCTGCCTTTCTCCCCCACTCAGAGTGGACGCTCTTTGCTTCCTCAGCTTCTTTAGATTCGGAAATAGGCTATAAACTTTTGAGACGTCGCTCCCTCCGATCAGCAAGTTCTCCTCAACCGTAAGATTTGGTGCCACTCTCATCTTCTCTGGAGCGAGAGTAATTCCTCGAAGAAATCTCTCATGAACAGGGAGATGTGTAATATTCTCCCCATCCATCAATATTTCTCCCGAAGTGAGTCCAAGGACACCCATTATCGCATGGAGAACGGTCGATTTCCCACTTCCATTGGAACCAAATAGTAGAGTAATCTCACCTCTTTTTACCTTAAAATCGACACTTTCTACGATCTTCTTTCCATTTTTGGCGATGGTTCCATTAATCAGCTCTATCATCCCATCCCCTTTGTTATTTCTGGATTTATTTTCAACTTTGATTTCGTTTATTCCAGCTTTAATTTCATTTATTTTCAACTTTGATTTTTCAACCCTGAGTTTTGACTTCGGTTTTTACTTCAATTTTTGACTTCGGTTTTTGACTTTTTCCGATTATACTTTACTTTATCCGGCTCTTTTAAACTTTTAATAAAGCCTTGTAACCTCTATATGACCTTATGGCTTATGACCTTATAGCTTTACAACCTTATACATATCCCACTTTACAATATGTCCCATCCTAGCTGCTATCGCCTTGATTTTTCGTCTCTTCTATTCTTCTCACCTTACCTAGTTCAATCCAATAGGTTTCATCAGCCAATTTTTCAAGTATTCGTGTCTTATGAGCCGTGATAAGCATTCCTGCCCCAATCTCTTTCATCATTTTTAACTTTTTACGAACGTTCTTAGTGTTCTCCCGATCCAGTGCTGCAAAGGGCTCATCGAGTAGTATGAAGTCAGGCTCCGTTGAAAGACTCCTGCACAACTCAAGGAGTTTTAGTTCTCCTTGGGAAAGATTTATTGCCTTTTCATCAGCCAATTTTTCCAAACCAAAGAGTTTGAGAAGTTCCTCCGCTTTTAGCATCGCTTCCTCTTTTTCACACCTGAGCATACAACCCGTAAGAATATTTTCAAATACCGTCATCCTAAGGAACGGCCGGGGCATCTGGAAAGCGAAACTTAATCCGAGCTCAACCCTTTTCTCGACGGGAGCCTTTGTTATATCTCGTTCGTTGAGGATTATCTTTCCACAACTTGGTTTTTCAAATCCAGAAATGATCCTAAGTAAAGTGGATTTTCCGCTTCCGTTAGGTCCACATAATCCAACTACCTCTCCCTTCTCTAGATTGAAGCTCACATCCTTCAACACAGTAAAGCTGTTAAACTGCTTTGAAACGCTTTTAATCTTTAGCATCTCGTCCCCTCACTCGGTCTGATGGGTTCATGATCTCCATGGTTTATTTCACTCAACTTTTTAACTTTTTCATCTATCCCACACTCATTAACTTTGCTCTCCTGTCTCTCCACCTCATTATCCCTGGAGATAAGATGAGTAAAGCCGAATAGAGAAGTAGATGAAGCTGTGGAAAAATTGAATTAAGGTAATTTGAAGCGAAGACGAGGATAAAACTTCCGGCCACGACTCCAATTTCTGAATCATTCTTGAAGAATATCGTTGCAATAAACGGGAAGAGGGCAACATGAATTGAGAAAATCTCCGGATTTACATGGGAAAAGTGCAAGGCGTACAGGCCTCCAGCCAAAGCCGTTATTATACAGGAAATTAGAGAGCAATATGCTTTCACCTTGTTAACTTTTACACCTACAAGTTTCGCAGCTTTTTCATCATCTCTGACGGTTGCAAATTTTAAGCCAGTTGCTGACGTCCTAAGAAATCCGAAAAACAGGAAAGTTGCAAGCAGCAACACCACTGAAAATGTGTAGGTGGCTAAAACAGGGTTTGAGGGTAAAGAAAACCCCTCTTCACCACCGTAGACCTCACCATTCAAGGTAATCGTAAAGAGCGGTGAGAGTATCCAGATGACGGTACCAATAAGAAAGCTGATAAAAACGAATGCAACTCTATCTCTGGAAAGGGAAAGTATGTAGAAAACTACCGCTGAGAGCACGCCAGCGATCATCCAAGTAACCGGGATAAAGAGAGGATTTTTGACATAGAGGTATAAAATAGCCGACAGGTAGCCAGCTAGACCGAAAGGAATCGCATGACCGAGGCTTGTTCTGCCAATCATGGTTTCCATGCAGTTCCATGCTAGGGTGTAGATCGAATAGATAATTCCTAGAGTCATCAACCAGAGGAAATAAAAACCACTAACAAATGGAGAAATGGTGAAAATCACAACTAGAATCAAAAATTCAGCTAACCTGAGTTTCCTTTTCTTTCTGTAAAGTTCTTTGTAGTTTTTGATTGCATTGCCGATAATATCTACCTTGCTAAGTTCTTCTCTTTCTTTTTTTTCTTTC
>QMZD01000315.1 GCA_003662985.1 Archaeoglobales archaeon
ATTATAATTAACACAATTATGATGGGATATTTTTGTAAACCTAGAGAGAATTGGGCTCGAATCTCTTTTATCTTCCATCAAAACCTTCCTCCAAGCAAGAAAAATTTTATCATCATGATTAGAATAATTGTAATAATCTACATTTACATAAAGCAAAAAAGTTTTATATTTTAAGAAAAGCAACTTAGTGGAGGTCAATAAATATGAAAGCATATAATTTGGTAATATGGATAACCGTGCTTATAGTAATAACAATGACAGCGTCGGCGATAAACGTAGGAGACGGTGACATCTCTGACTGGGGCACCAATTTGGGAAATCTCTATGATGCAAATAAGTGGAACTTAGAAGGTTCTTGGGTTCCAAAGGCTGGCGTATATTTCGTCGTTGAGAACGATAATAGCACTTGTCAGAATAGCTATTACACTTCTCCTGGGATACATATTAAGGGTGCAGGATCATCGTACACCTCATGGACTGAACAATCCCCTACTGGTAGTTGCCAACCAATTGGTGGAGAACCCTGGGACGTTGAAGCCTTATACGTGACAGACGACAATAACAATCAAAACATTTCCATCCTTGCAATAGTTTCAATAGGACCCGAAGGATGGAATACTACTGCAGGCAAACTGTACATTTGTGATATTGCCATAGATCCAGATAATGATGGTACTTACGAATATGGAGTGATAATTCACCCACGTCCTGGACTACAACAATGGGGAGTTTATGAGGTTGCTTCGTGGAGCCCCGATTTTCAAGGCCATTCTCAGTTCTGCTACCTTACACCATCAAAGAATGACCCAGAAGGAGTAGCAAAAGGTGACTATTTCGAGCTTATTGATGGACTTAACCCCGTTAAAGATCCAGTTAACCCAGCACCTGGGAAAGATTCTATACCCAACTGGGCGGTGGAAGTAACATTCTATAAGTCCTTTGTAGGTATGCAAGGTTTTTCCATTTCCCAAGGATCAAATAATCATGGAAGTAAATATTACCTCAGTGAAGCTTACTGCGGAAATGATGCTATTACCAACGAAGTACCAGAGTTTCCACTTTTACTAATCCCGGCAGGAATTATAGTTGGGTTCTTCTATTACCACCAGAGAAAGAAAAAGTGATATTGTTTTTAGCTATAGTTTTTTTAATATTTCAAGATATTTCTTACGAGTTTAGATCTATTAGATAAATATTTTGAAATATTAAACCAGGTGTAAGTTTGAGGGTTGAACTTTGATTTGAACCTACAAGTTCTTAAAGCATTGCCCGCGTCCATAATCTCAAAAGAACTTAGTCCCTTTCTTTTGGACCAACATATGACTTCCCACAACAGAAAAGTATTTGTGTATGTATCATTTCCTTTGTGTAATCCTACCCACCCATAACCTTTGTCTTTAAAAATTAAAATTATAGAACCCGATATCAACTTTCCACAATCATCTTCCGCAACAAAAATTTTTAATTTCTCCGGAAAAAAGCAATCAAATAGCTTTTTAAAGTAATCTTTGAGTTTAGGTACAGATCTGCCAATTTCTCGAGATCTTTCAATCCTTCTTTTTTGTATGAATTTTAATTCTTTCCAGTCTCCAGTTCTCATTTTAATTCCATTCTTTTTTGCTTTTTTGATTTCCTTTTTTGCACTCCTTGATAAACCACACCATAGTTTATCTAGACTCTTATCTAAAGATAGATTATATGTAAACTTGGGTCTGGCTTTATAACCTCTCCAAAGAATTGGTTTAATCTCTTCGAACCCGGGAACAGTACCGAAATCTACGTAATTGTATTTTTGCTCACTAAAGAAAAAGGAATCAAACTCTCTTGTAGCTTTAAGTATCTTTTCTTCCTTTTTGTTTTGCTTCAGGTTCATATATCTAATAAATAAAGGTCCCAGATATGTCATCTCAAAACCTGGAGGTGGCGAGTATCCGTATTTGAGGAAATATTTTTTCCCTTCAAAAATCGGGAAAATGCCAAATAACTCATCTCCATCAAATAATAGGAGATAGTAGAGTCTTAATCCAGAGCTCTCTTCGAGAATCTCTAACCAATCCCAAGTATGAAATATTGTTCCCCGCTCCGATTTAAGAACGGCTTTATCCCATATGTCTTTGTCTTTCTTTTTGGCAATTAGTAACTCCATCGGAGTTAATTGTAGAAATTAGACCTTAAATATTTTTGTTAATTTCCATTAGAATGCGGTATCCCGAATTAGTTTCTTCAATCAACCACCACCCCCCATATTCAAACACCCCCCTCTCAGTAGGCAACTTCCTCAAAAAAGCTTGATAGGGAGTTTCAAGTTCATCAAAGTTCAAGTTCAGATGGGGCTTAACGAGATTGTACCAATCAACAACTCATCAACACGAAAATTAAACTCATGCAGTTTCTGATCCATTAAGCCGAAGAACCTCTCCATTCTTTCCATTTGTTTTAGGATCATTTATTCTTACTAGGATATGTCTCTTTCCAGATTACAGGGCTTAGTTTATATTTGCAAGCTTTGAGGATTATTTTCTCAGTTTTTTATCTGTTGGCTTTGCTTTTCTTCCTGCTCGTTTTAATTGGGGTATTTTACTAGTTTCTCTATACGTTTTTGTTTTGGTAGAGATCCCTCTTTCCATTACCCTCATTACTGCTATTTCTCTGATTGGTGTATTTCTATTGAGCTGTTTGATTATCCATCTGATCTTCTTGTTCATTAGTTTTCTCACAAGAGTTGACTAAGGTTAGGTAAAATAATTTTGACAACATGTTGGAACCCTTTTAACCAGACCGACATAAAAGCCTGCAGGTAGAATAATGTAAGCATGCGTTATAAACGCGTTGGGTGATTTAACAGGCGAAAAGGATGGTATCGTGTCAGAAACACGAATCGTGATATCCTGTCTGTATTGGATTGGATGTACACAAAAGGTACTCATATGCAGCCATAGTTGGATCGGGAGAGATAAAAAGAAGCTAAAATGGAGAACACCAAACAAAGTTTAGAACAATTCGCATCAAAATACAAAGGAGCTAAGGCAGTAATAGAAGCAACATCCAACTACAGATTCAATTGTATTAAATAGAAAATGTGATAGAGCATCATCATTCAACGGAGTACATC
>QMZD01000316.1 GCA_003662985.1 Archaeoglobales archaeon
CGGCTTCAAGTTGTCTGACACGTTCCCTATCGGCTCTTCCGTAAAGATATGGGATGGTGATTATAGCTGCAAGGAGAGTTGCCCAGAAGACAGTAAGAGCCGCTATAATAGCGACAAACTTGGAGCTAACCTCACGTTGAACAGCTATGATATCGTCTTTCGTAGCCATTTTCCCTTTCATCTCAGCGATATCCAGCTTGATAGGCTCCAACTCGGTCCTGATGATCTGAACCACATCCTCTTTCGTCAGCTCAGCTAGAGCTGGCAGGGCAACCGACAAAAGTAGTATAATCGCTATCATCTTTCTCCACATTGGTCACCTCACCCACTTTGATTTTATCTTGGAGCCACAACAGAAGTCTACCTTTTAAATCCTGACTTATCTTTTGAATCTCTAGGGAGATCCGAACTAATTTGTAAATGGCTCGGGGTAAATCAACCTTAGTGGCCAGGCAAGCTCCTTCCGCCTCATGGCCCAGAGCACTCAGCTCCAAGGAGATGTCCCGAGCCAGTTTCTGAAGCGAGCCAGCACCCGATTCGAGCCTGACAAATAGTGTCTCGATCCCCTCTTTCAGCTGATGGATTTTCTCGTCAGTAGGTACCCATCCCCACACCACTTCCCTGTCCAGCCAATTCTGCGCTCTGACGAGCCAAGTAAGATCATCTTTTAACTCTGCCTCGCGCAGCCTCTCCTCTCCAGTTTGGGGGTTTACGCAATCGTCAATATCAATGAGGGTGAACGGGTCATGCTCCGTGAGCACGAAACCGATTCCACCTATGACTCTTTCCACAGCTTTTCTGCTTCTTGATAGCTGCCCCACGTTGTGGGATCTCGAACTGAGGCAAACTTTCCAGTATGAGGGTTGATTGGAACTTTTACAAGCTTACCTCTACGTTGCATTGTTCTCCAGCAAACAAATTGCCTGAGCCATCCAAGTTCCTCTAGTGGGATTTTTGCTTGACGTATTTTTATTTTCATGCTACATTACTCCTGAGCAGGTGTTTTTACTCCAAGAGTGTTTAGGCCGCGGTGGGGTTTATTCTCTTTCCCCCGCGGCTTGTGCTAGCTTTTCCACGAGTTTTCTTTTCAGTTCCTTATCAACAACAATTTTAATCGCTAGGACATCACCATCCTCAGTTCGATCGATTTCCACCCTTCGTAAGCTCCCTAGGGTTTCCGGCGGTACTTCCTCCGGAAAAACCCCTTTTTCCAGAAGCAGAAGCTCAACAATCTCTTGCAACCAGGTAGAAAGGTTGACCCTTGCTGACTTTTTGTAAAACCCGAAATCCTCCTTTAGCTTTCTAGCTACTCGAAGGCTAGCCTGACGGCGATTGAAAAGGGCCTTTATAGCTTGAAGCTTAAGCCCATAGCTCTTGAACTGCTGGATCATCTTAATCCGCTCAATAGTGTCTTCGGGGTAAAAAGATCGAAATCCCTGTCGTTGACCGGCTGGTTTCACTTCTGGTTTTCCGATCAAACCCATCTTGACATACTTGTTTAGGGTCGCCTGGCTTATGCCTGTTCGCTGTAAAATCTCCCTTAGCTCAATCATTTCCACCTCACCTCTGGTACATATTATACCAAAAATAAGCAAGAAAATCAAGGAGCTCAAAGAAACTAGATCGAATCTGCATCTTCGTATCTTTCAGTATAAGTAAAGCTTAATCCACGATATTTTTTCACTTCTTCGGTATAATCTGGATTGATGATCCCATATATTATTAATTGATCATCAATCATCTCTGTGTAGATAATTCGCCCAACAATTCTGCTGAAGTCGTGGTTGACTGTAATTGGAATCAGTTTTCCATCCTCAAGCTTCTTCAACAGAGATTTATAAACCTTTTGGATATTCGATCTTGTCCACAAAGTTCCATCACTATCAACACATGAGTGGAGAAGCACACCAGCGATCACAGTATGATTAGGATAGCGTTTCTTCAAGAGTTCCGTTTTCTCTCTAAGCTTCTCTTCCAGCTTGATCATTTTGATCTCGTGGCTCCTCAACAGGTAGTTCCCTACCACAGTATCGACAAACTCTGGCTTCCGCCTTGATTATCTCAGCGCAGAATGGACATTTTTTCGTCCTTCCTTCCTCTTCAACCTTGGGAAGTAGAGCCACAATCAAACCCAAGGGGCCAAGTAATAACCCCGCAGCGAACCATCCACAGCCGCTTCTCCCCCGGCTGCTTGCAATTATGCTTGAGGCGATGCCGAAGAAAAACCATATTGCTAAACCGAAGAGAAGCTCCATTGATAACCTCCCTCAAATCAACCCAACAGCCTTAAAAGCCTCCTCGAACTCAGGTTTTTCCTCAGCTAACTTTCTAGCCTTTTCCCTCCTGATTTCCTCAGCCTTCCTTATAGCCTTCAGGGTTTCAACTTCAGCTCTCAGCTTGATAAGCTCTCTCACATCAGCTTCAAGCTGCCTGACACGCTCCCTATCGGCTCTTCCGTAAAGATACGGGATGGTGATTATAGCCGCAAGGAGGGTTGCCCAGAAGACTATCAAAGCCGCTATAATAGCGACGAACTTGGAGCTAACCTCGCGTTGAACAGCTATGATATCGTCTTTGGTAACCATCTCAGCTCTAAGAGCTTTTATCTCTCCTCTCATCTCAGCGATGTCCAGCTTGATAGGTTCAAGCATGCGGTCTATCAGAGTGCTTATCCATTCCCGATCCTGTTGTGACAGCTCTGCATCTGCCTGGTGGACGGGAAGGAGGGGCAGAGCTGTAGCGAAAATCAGCGTGGCAGCGAATGCGGTTTTCATGACGTAGCTCCTTGCTCTTCGATTTTCAATCTTTCATCGATCCATCGACTGATGAGGTAGCTTATGCTCATACCTTTTTCAAAGGCTATCTTTCGCAATTTTTGCGCTTTGTCGGGCTTGATGTAAAAGGTCACGCGGGTCATCTCGCCGTTCAAAGGTTGTTTCTTAAGCATCAGTTCACCTCCGTTTCTCGCTCGTCTATGAAATTATATCATGTTTTTGTATCTATATCAACATATTTCTGATAATTAATGATTATGTTAACTTTATAGGCAAGTTTTAAAAC
>QMZD01000317.1 GCA_003662985.1 Archaeoglobales archaeon
CTAGAAGAAAGAATAAAAAAAGCTGAGGAGATTACAAAGGAGGTGACCAAGAGAACAAAGATTTTAAAGACTATGGGAGACATGCTCGATGAGGTTTTCACCGACAAGTACGTTGGGATTCCGATATTCCTTTCTTTCATGTGGATGGCTTTCCGTTTCACCTATGATGTTGCCTCTCCCCTTGTAAACTTAATTGATCTCATAATATCCTACCTATCCGAGGTATTCTCCGCCTATTCGATTATTTCTGATGGGGTGATCACGGGTGTTGGTAGCGTTCTCATTTTTGTGCCCAACATTGCCTTTCTTTTTATAGCTCTCGCGATCTTAGAACTGAGTGGATACATGGCAAGAGCTGTTTTCATCATGGATAAAACAATGGAGTTATTTGGCCTGAATGGGAGAGCTGTGGTGCCCTTAATTATGGGCTTCGGTTGCAACGTCCCTGCCGTAATGGCCACAAGAACGATCGAAGACAAAAACACAAGGATCGTTACGATTTTGGTTAACCCATTCATTTCCTGTAGTGCACGACTCCCCATTTACGTTCTTTTTGCAGGGGCTTTTTTTGCCGGAATGGAGAGCGCAGTCATCATGTTGATGTATCTTTTAGGAGTTGCTCTAGCTCTACTTTCGGCTTTATTGCTGAGAAAATTTGTTTTTAAAGGTGAAGCACAGTTTATAATGGAGTTTCCACCGTACAGAGTGCCAAAGCTTAGGGATCTCTGGATATTAACTTGGAACAGAACGAAGCATTTCCTCCAGAAGGCTGGAACCATAATTTTTGCTATGTCAATAGTTATATGGTTCCTAACGAACTACCCATCTCCAGAGATTAGATACAGCTACGCAGGAATGCTTGGTGAATTAATTCAACCGATTTTCTCCCCCATGAATTGGGGATGGGAACTGAGTCTAGCACTAATCATGGGCTTCGTAGCTAAGGAAGTTGTTGTTGAAACTTTAGGGATAGTTCTTGGAGATCCTATGGCAATCTCACAACTGATGACTCCCGCCCAAGCCCTCGGATTTATGGTCTTTACTCTTCTTTACATGCCCTGTCTGGCAACACTGGCGGCGATAAGGGCTGAAACGGAGAGCTGGAAATGGACAGCCTTTGCAGTTATCTATGGAGTTGTAGTTGCCTATATCATGGCATATCTCGTAATCCTAATCGGAGGACTGATACTATGATGGCTATCGGTATGTTGATGTTCCTGTTTTTTACGTTTCTGGGAATTGAGGAGGCGATGATAAACCCAATTAACGCTTTCGTGCTCTTCGTTATAGCTTTCGTTTATCTGAGGGGTTTCCAGAAGGGGAAAAGTTACATCTACACCGCATCACTCATTGCAGCAATCTTTGCCTCAATCTCAATTCTAACTATTTTAGCTTCATATGCAGACAGTCTTTTACTAGGGGAAGAGTTTGAGCTGAGTTTTGAGTGGAGTTTACTGGGAGTCTTTGCCCTCCCAATACTGTGGAAATTAAAACCCTAAAACCCAATCCAAACATTATCAAAAAGAGCACTAACGGGTTGAGAAGACGATTGAGGGTTGTCATTTCAACTTTTGTAAGCTCAAATTCTGCTAGCCCAGAATACCTCGGTCTCGATTTCTCGTGGGTTAAGGACGGATAGATCTTCGGTGGCTCTATACCTTTAAAAACTGGCATATCCTCCTCAATTTCATGCGATAGATCTACTAAACCTTCCATGATTTTCTGTTTTTACGTTTCTAAATTTATCCAATATCCCCCTCCAGAAAATCCATGTTTCGAGATATAAAAAACTATGGTGGATTACAATGATTATTTCGCAAACCTAGTTGTCCGTTACTTTATTGCATTTTCAATTAGTGCTTTTAATTTTCTCAAATTTCTCACATCGATAGTTATCAAAATCAAACCTCCTATCAGCATCAATTTTCTTAAAACAGGCATAGCATCCCATAGAACCTCTTTCCAGACTCTAAAATATTCCTTTATATCTACGATCTTAGGTAACTCCCACTTTCCATCCGAGTAGATCGCAGCCGATGCGTTTTCGAACTTCTTGACGAATTCCGTTTTCTCTTTTCCTTCGTACTCTACCCAGAAATGAATTGGAGAGGCTTTAAAGGAGAATGGAATTCCCTTCTCCTTCAGAATCGACGCCAGAAGTATCGCTCTGCTCTTACAATCTCCTTTCCTTACCTTAACAACCTCCTTCGGTTCCGGAATATACCAAGGAACTCTATAAACCCTGAAATCATAATCGTATCTAACGTAATTAACAACAAATTTCTCTATTTTCTTCGGATCGGATGGTAGGGAATTCACATCTAACGGACAATCAAGCGGAGGATTAGAGAGCCTTTCAACGCTCTTAAAAAGGACAAATGGATTTGGATATAAAACTATGAGTATCCAGAGTAATGCAAGAACGATTTTGTATTTCGGCTTCACATTCCAAGTTACCGTGGTAATAAAAAATTTGTTAATAGTAAAACTTAAAAGTAAAACTTTACTACTTATTAGTATGTTAGTGAGTAAAGTAAGTGAAAAAGGGCAGATCGTGATCCCAAAAGAAATAAGAGACAGACTAAGTATAAAACCAGGAGATACAGTAATTTTCAGAGTTGAAGGGGGAAAAGTCTCGATTGAAGTGGCTAAAGAGAGAATGAAGGATATTTTGAGAGAGGGAAAGCCGATTGAGGAAAGCATCGAATTCCAGAGAAGGTTAAGGGAGGAATGGGATTGAAGGGAAGAGTTTGTATAGACACCAACGTTTTTATCGCCGTAAAAAACCGAGAAAAAGGTTATGAGTTTTGTGAAAGGATTTTGGATGATATAGACGATGGAAAGCTTGAAGGAGTGGTTTCCACAATAGTTATCGCCGAAACTCTCGTTGGATTCTATAAAAAAAACGAGAAGCTGGAGGCTAAAAAATTCTTAAACCACCTGCTACACAGATATGATGTAAGACCCGTGGATATAAACATAGCTGAACTTGCCTCCAGAATACGGATGAAAGGTTTGAAGATGCCCGACGCAATTGTCGTTGCAACTGCAAAAACAAC
>QMZD01000318.1 GCA_003662985.1 Archaeoglobales archaeon
TACAGAAAGATTTAAATCGGCATTTTTCGTAAAACCAGAGAGAGAAGGGGCAAGAATCGAGGAGCCAGAAAAAGGATAAAAGGTATAAAAGAAATAAGGAAAATAAATCAGTAAAAACATGACTGAAAAAGAAAGTTTAACGATACTGAAAATAGGTGGTTCGGTCATAACCGAAAAATCCAAGGGAGTTTTTAATCGGGCAAAACATCAGGAAATTGAGAGAATCGCCAGAGAGATAGCTAAAGTTAAAAACACTAAAGATGAAGACCTAAATCTGATTCTCATCCATGGAGCCGGTTCTTTCGGTCATCCTTACGTGGAGAGATACGATTTAAGGGAGAAAAAGAACATTGAGGGTATAATAAGAACACACCTTGCCTGCAAAAAGCTGAACATCCTGTTTTGCGAACAGCTAATCAGGCAAAATCTTTTCCCGTATCCAGTTCATCCTTTTTCATCCTTCAGGATCATAGACGTCCTCGAGTTCAACCTCGATCTCTTCACAGATGCAATTTCGGAGGGTTTTATTCCAGTTTCCCATGGTGATATGGTTTACAATAAAAAAAGAAGGTTTTTTGAGGTGCTTTCAGGAGATAACATCGTAGCTGAGTTGGCTGAAAGACTAAGAGACAAATTTGAGATTAGAATAGGCATGGCAACCGACACGGATGGTGTTGTGTTTGAGGGAAAGGTTTTAGGAGAGATAAGAGATTCTGTACTACTCGATTCCATTTCAAATTCCGCAAACCTCTCGGAAATGGAATCAGTAAAATCAGATGTAACAGGAGGTATGGCTGGGAAAATAAAATCTCTGGAAAGAGTAGCAGAGTTTTCTGAGATAACGATATTCAATGGAATTAAAGAAGGAAACATCCAGAGTTTTCTTAAAGGAGAGAATATAGGTACAAGAATCAAGTTAGGGGAGGTTCGATGAGGGATATTGAAAAATCTGGAGTGGCTGAAACTAAATCAAATCCAAACCAAACTTCAAACAGGAAGCTGGACCACATCAGAATTTGCCTCGAGGAAGAGGTTGAATCAGATTACTCTGGTTTGGAGGAAATAAAGTTTGTAAACAATCCCCTTCCAGAGCTTGATTTCAATGATATAACTACTGAGGTTGTTTTTTTGGGCAAAAAACTCTCGGCTCCATTCCTCATAGCCTCAATGACAGGAGGTCATCCAGATACAACAGAGATAAACAGAAATCTCGCTGTTGCAGTTGAGGAAAGCGGAATCGGAATGGGAGTGGGAAGCCAGAGGGCAGCCCTTGAGGATAGGGGGCTTGAAAAGCTAGAGCTTGAGGAGCTTGAGAGGAGTTTTACAGTTGTAAGGGAATTTGCTCCGAATGCCTTTATCTATGCGAACATTGGGCTACCTCAAATCCTGCAACATGGGATTGAGTATGCTGAAAAGGCGGTTGAGATGATCGATGCCGATGCTATAGCCATCCACCTCAACTTTATGCAGGAGGTAATTCAGCCGGAAGGGGATGTGAATGCGAGGAACGGTTTGAAGGCCATCAGGGAAGTTACCGAAAGCCTCAAGGTTCCAGTAATAGTTAAGGAGACGGGCGGTGGTGTTGCAGCATTCGTGGCTGAAAAGATCCGGGATATTGGGGCAGATGCTATCGACGTTGGTGGAGCGGGCGGTACGAGCTGGATTGGGGTTGAAGTTTATCGAACGGAGGATGAGATTTCCAAGAAAATAGGGTACGAGTTCTGGGATTGGGGACTGCCGACTGCCTTCTCGATAGTTGAATGCAGGAATTATCTGCCTTTAATCGCAACAGGCGGCATAAGGAGTGGTCTTGATGTTGCAAAATCCATTGCAATAGGGGCCGAAATTGGAAGTGCTGCCCTTCCATTCCTTTCTCCAGCAACTAGATCTTCTGACGAGGTTTTGAAGTTGATAGAATTCTTCATCAGGGGCCTGAAAATTGCCATGTTCCTCACCGGATGTAGAAAAATTAAAGAGTTAAGAAACCGTCAACTAATCGTTCACGGTAGGTTTAAAGATTATCTGGAGGTAAAAGGAATAGATGTTCAAAAATTCTGCCGGAATAGGGAGGTATGAGATGGTAGAAGTGAATCAGCTGAAAGAAGAGATCTCAAAAAGATCGAGAATAATCGATAGGGCTATCAGTGAGCTTCTTCCTCAAAAAGAGCCGGATGGCCTCTATAAAGCAACAAGACATCTGCTAAAGGCGGGAGGAAAACGCTTGAGGCCGGTGATGTCCCTCATAGTTGCCGAAGCCTTAGGAGAAGATTACGAAAAAATTCTGCCAGCTGCGGTTGCAATCGAAACAATTCACAACTTCACCTTAATCCATGACGACATAATGGACAGAGATGAGATGAGGAGGGGTGTTAAAACAGTCCATGTGCTCTGGGGTGAGCCAACGGCCATCCTTGCTGGAGACACGCTTTTTGCCGAAGCTTTCTACCTCCTCACCTTCTGCGATGTTGAAAGTGAAAACTTGGTTAAGGCAAGCAGGATGCTGGCAGATGTATGCGTAAAGATCTGCGAGGGGCAGTTTCTCGATATGAGCTTTGAAAAAAGGGAGATGGTTAGCGAGGAAGAATACATCGAGATGGTCACCAAAAAAACATCAGTACTTATAGCAGCTTCATGTGCGATTCCTGCAGTACTTTTTGGTGAGAAAGAAGAAATAGTAAATGCACTCTGGGACTTTGGCATCAATTGTGGGGTTGGATTTCAGATCCACGATGATGTACTCGATCTGGTTGGCAAAGATAAGACCGGAAAGGATTGGGGAAGCGATCTAATTGAGGGAAAGAAGACGTTGATAGCTATAAAGGCATTCAGAGACGGAAATATACCAAAGATTTTCGGGAAAAGGAGAGCATCGCCAGAGGAGATTGAAGAAGCTGTTAGAATGCTCAAAGAGAAAGGAGCAATTGATTATGCATCCTCCAAGGCTGAAGAGTTCGTTGAGAAAGGTAAGAAAAGGCTCGAAGTACTCCCAGACTCCGAAGCTAAAAAATTGCTTATTGGAATTGCAGATTACCTCATAAAAAGAGAGTACTGAGCGTGA
>QMZD01000319.1 GCA_003662985.1 Archaeoglobales archaeon
TGAGAGAGTTAGGAGGAGAAAAATCTGATAAGGATTACACCTTGCTGGAAAACTCTGTTATCTTTGATGAGTAGTCTGAGTGGCTGTTTAATTTTATAGAGAAAGTAGAAGAAAGAGACCCTATAGAAATAAGTATCCAAAAAAAGCTACTAGGTAGCAAATATAAGGAAAGACAGATAAGGCGTCTTCCCCATAAGAAATCCTTTGATCGGTGTGGTATTGATAGATGGAGAATGGCAGAACCCTTATACAGGAGTTCGTGAGAGTAGAGAGCCCTATATGAGGTTTTATTTAAAGTATTGATTGCATTTCGAGTATTCTCTTCTATAAACTCATGTTCACCTGGCGTCAATTTAACTTTAATGATCGCATTCTTACCTAATGAACCTTTAGAGGGCTTTTTCGTTCTTTTTAGATACGTCTTTAAATTTTGCGTTTAAGATGTGCTTTTTTAAATTTTGCCAGATACTCAGTGGAAAATACATGAAAAATTTCACTCCAGGCTTTCTCCAACATCTTTTCATAATACTTGAAGTCAGGAGTCTCTAAAACATCAGAATTTCTTCCTACCTCCCATTCAGGAATTACAATCCATTTCCTCAAATCAAGAACTATATATCCAACCTCCAAACCCGGCTGGATTTCTATGCTCTTCCTTTTGCAATAATTCAGCAGAGAAGCTTCAGGACATCTTCTGGTGTAAGTTGATTTCCCAATAACCTTTCTAATCACGAGCTCTTCTAAATCTGTATACCGAAGGTTCTCTTTGTATTTCAGGTATATTCCCTCGATCTTATCCTTCAAGCGAGCTATCTCATCTCTGTTTTTTGCCTTGGAGAGAATATCGAAGATCTCCAGCTGCATTTTTCGAATGTATGAGGGAGTATCCCTTCTCCTCGCCGCTATTCCCCTTAACTTCATTTCCCCATCGCTCAGCCTTCCGTAGTAGCGGTTGTAAGCTCCGAATCCATCGCTCATTGGCAGAAAGACAATCCAGTTGTAGAAATCCAGTTCGGTGAGCAATCCCGTTTTCTTTTCAACCTCACGTTTGAGGTCGTGTATCTTAGAATCCGCCTCACAGTTTCTGAGCCACAAACAGTCGACTATACCGTGTATAATCTCGAAGCCCATATCTTCAGCGATCTCCTTTGTTTTAAGTAAAATCTCCCTTGCGTTTTTGTTTATCGCTTCATGCACTTCTATTCTTCCAAACTTTGCGTTTCTGTAGCCTGTATAGCCGAAGCAGGTGACGAGCAACCATTTAAGAATCGAGTCAATTCCTTCGTATTCAGTGTTCATCTTCTTGAGCTTCTTCGTCTTTATTCTCAGCTCAAGCAAAGGTTTGAGAGCAGAGGAGAGAAAACCCGTTTTAGAGTTGGAGGGAAGGCTATGTGAATGGTCAGAGTCGTTAAGCCCTTGGTGAGATACAGTTTCGGGGGATAGATTGTACTTAACGATGATTGAGGGATACATTGAAGTAAAATCGAGCTGATAGACGTTCTCGTAAAATCCAGGCTCCGGCTGAAATATCATACCGCCCCTGTCAACCTTTTTAAGCTGCCTGAAGCTCTTCTGCGTTTCTGCATCGCTTTTTCGGAAGGGGACTGCTATTTTCTGTCTTAAAGCCTCGTAAACCTCATAAGATGAGATTAGAGTTCCGGGTGTGAATCTAGCTGTCAGATTAGGAGATAAACCTGTGAGGCGGGAAGCAATCAGGATTCCCTTCAGACCACCTTCCCTGAAATTGAAGCATTTTTTATCAATCAAGACTCTACCTTCAGGCAGCATCGCTTTCTCCCTGTATCTTACCCTTCCGTAACTCCAGTAGGATTTTGATGCAAGTTTTCTGAATCTTCCAGTTCTGCTTATTGGATTATTCAAACTGTATTCCTTCGATTTCTTGATGATCTCCTCCATCAAAACATCAGCCATGCTCAGAAGTATCAGATCTGGGTTAATCTCTTCAATCAGGCTGAAGAGATCTGAGAGCAACCCTTTCTCGGTTGGAGATGTTAACCTCTGCTCCTTCTTATCTCCGTCAACCGTAAACTTTACTATAAACTCTTTTATTAGACCCAATCCTTTGGAAAGCTTTGCGTCCACGTCGAGTACAACAGCAGGAACATCAAAATCAGGATTGAACCTTGATGCATATCCTTCTCTAACGTATCCGCATGCGAACAATTCTTTCTCTGCCAGAAACCTCTGCTCAAGTCTGGTATCTACGTTGTACAGCTTTGCCGACAACTTAGTCTGCCTTTCAATCTGCTCTGCCACTTTTCTGCCTGCGTAAACCCTGTATCCGTTGAGTGAGCCATAAATCGTTCTAAAACAGCATTCTTCAACCCAGTATCGGGTTTCAAGGCTTTCGATCATCTCCGAATATAACGAAGGATGTGGGAGGTAGAGGTAGAAGGATCTAGGACACTTTGCCTCTTTCCTTTTAACCTTATCTCCTTTCCTGCTCCATAGATGTACGCTGTTACCCTTGGAGTATACATCAAAGATCCACATCTCAGCTCTCTTACTCTAACCGGGTCTCTAAGCTCTTGTTATCAGACTCGGAATCTTTAGCGTTCAAACTATCGATCCTCTTGAGCATCTCTATAAGCAAAGAAAACATCGCAGCCTCCAGAGGATCATCGAACGAATAGAACACCTCATTTGAGTGCATCTTGGCCATCTTGGCGAGTTCTTCAGCGTAAGGCTGATCTTCCTTCTTCAAAGCCTTCTTCGTTCTAATCCATCTCTCCGCCATCGCCTTTACTTCCTGTCTGATGCTCGAAATGCTCCTTCCCATGATATCACCCACATCTATCTTAGAAGATTTCTAGAGTTGTCTGACCCTTGGGCAGAAACCGGTGGTGAAGCTTTCTGCATCCCCTCTCGGAATCCACAATGAAATATCCTCCCGGCTCTTTTTCGAAGATCAGAACTCTGTCTGAGTTCCTTGCTATAATATCAAAAAATATGTCATGAAAGGCCGAATAGTAGATAACAAGCCTCCCTCTTGCAACGTCTCTAATGGCGAGCGATAGATTCTCGGCTAA
>QMZD01000320.1 GCA_003662985.1 Archaeoglobales archaeon
TTCAAATCTCTATCCTCTTGTGACAACAGTTCTATCTTACTTTTTTATCCAAAAGTTAGAATCTGTTGGCTTACGGACCTTCTTTGGGTCTTTTCTTGCAGTTTTCGGATCGATTCTAATAGCGGTAGGGAGAAACGTTTGAAATTTGCGAAATATCTAAGAAGCTAAGAAGCATTATTTCCTTTGATAAATTGAACTTCTCAAGACCGAGACTCTCCTATTTCTGTCGTTAAATTACTCCGCAAATTACTCTGCAGCCGAAGCAAGAGAACTCTACTACGATCTCGTGAGGATTTCCGACAGTCTAGCAGAATGTTACAGGCCCGGAACATTTCATAGATGGGGGATAGGATATCCACAGCTAAAAGAAGTGAATCCTAGGCTTATCTATTGCTGGCTCGGTGGTTTCGGTAATTATGGCCCGAGACGTTATGGAGGAAGCTACGATATTCTGGGTCAAGCTTGCGGTGGTCTTGCAGCTCTAACAGGATGGCATGAAGACTTCGGGGGACATCCAGCAAAGCAGACAAACTGGGTTATCGATTGGTATTCGGGGCTCACGTGCACAATCGGACTGCTTGCTGCAGCCCATTACAGAAAAAAGACGGGAGAAGGAACATACATTGACCTATCACAGATCAGCTGTTCAACCAGAGCAACTGGCTATGCCATGCCACTTTATGGCAGATTTGGTGTTGTCAGGCAGAGGTGGGGAAACTGGGATACGCTGCTCTGTGTTCACGGAATCATTATGGCTGGTAAAACAGACGATCCTGAGCATCCCAATCCACAGGTTAGCGTTGAGAGCAGATACGTGATGGTTTCAGCCTTCCAAGACGAGGATTTTAAAGAATTGTGTTATATTATAAGCAGAGCGGAGTTATGGGAGAAGTACAAAACACTCAGAGACAGAGTGAGGGCTGAGGCACAGATAGAAATATACAGGGCTCTTGAAGAATGGGCATCTGATAAAACGAGAAACCAAGTTGTAGAGATACTCAATAACTCTGGTTTAGTTGCCGTACCGGTTATGACTGACAAGGACATCTACGAATGTCAGCATTTTTGGGATCGTGGAACTTTAAGATGGGTCGAAGATCCGATTTTTGGAGAAGTACTAACTCATGGAGCCACTATAAAGTTAAGTGAGACACCACCAAGGACTAAATGGGTATGGAGGCCGATCGGTAGCGATAACATTAGAATATATCATGAACTCCTCGGCTATCCTTTAAGCAAGTTGAAGGAGTTATGGGAAAAGGGAGTTATATGAGGTGTTGGAGATGGTCTATTACTGGGAAGATGACTGTGGATGGGTAAACTATCTCGATCCCTACTATTTCTGGAATTGGGAAGGAAATGTGAAGTGTGCTGGTTGCGATAAGGTGGCGTATTTCAAGTTTATAAATGGTGAACTCGTAGAGCACATGGAAGTTGATGAAGAACCAGATGTTCTGCCCTTATATGCGGACAATCCTAGCGAGGGATATACCACAATAAAGGTTGGTACTCCTGGGAAAACGAGACCTTTCTACTGTCTTATGAGGGATCCTGAAACGTATACGGGAGAGGCTCGAACAACAAGTGAGAATCTGAGAGGCAACTTCCTGCGTGCTAAACCGAACCAGCCGAAAAAAGCAGGATTTGCTGAAGTAAGGAGATTTGCATGGATAGACAGGACAAAGAGCATAGAGAGCTGGATGAAAAACAAATATCCAGGCAAACAGGTTTACGGGCCAAAAGTTGAGGAGTGATTGTTATGGCTGAAGAAAACGTGGAATTTAGCGCTCCAAGAAACGCCGGGCCAAAACCACCCATACTTACCCCCGAGCAGGTAGAATTCATTGAACAATTTCCTCATCTATGCAAGGATTGTAAATGGCTGAAACCGATAATTCCTGGAACGGTATTTCCACCGGCCGATCTCGTTGGTTATTGTAAGATTATTCACTGGCCATTTTACTGGTGTGTGAGTAAGTACACGATTGTTAAGAAATGCAGATGGTTTGAAAAAAGAGGGGAGAATCAGTACCCTAAACATTAAAATATTAAGCCTAATATCGTAAATTGCATTGTGGAATTATAGGAAACTTCCAACTTCTAAAATACTGCAGAGAATAGACTTTCTATGGCATTCCCAACCTGACATTTTACTGGGAGCATGATTCCCTGCTAATGTTCAAGATCTCGCACTTAAGCTTTAGAATAAACAGGATGCTAATCAAAACCTTGATTTTTACTCTCCAATTATTATCTCCAAATTCTCATCTAAAAAATTTAATATCTCTGAAGTTAATAATAAACATGCTCATTAGTGAAAAAGCTGTAGAATACCTCAGAGAGAATAGTATCAAGGAGATAAGACTCAGTCTTTTCTTTGACTGTTCAATCAAGATCAAAATCGAATTGAGAAAAGAGACAAGCGGACAAGGAATAGATTTTGGTGGGATTAATGTTATTGCTGATGAGGACACCCTCCTGTTCTTAGAGGGATTGGTTATTGACGTTGACCTGTCGAATGGGGGACTGATTTTTAGACCGGAGTGATTTTCAGACCGGATTAGCAAACTAGAACTACATTAAAAATTAAAAATAGATAAAAGATTTGATTGAGATCACACGCAATACTCTAGTTTAATGTTTTTAATTGATTTATGTTACTCTTCGTCTTAAGCATCTGAGTTTCGATTTTTGCTTTAAAGAGCGGACCCGGCGGTATTCTTTCGGTGTAGCGGGCGGATACTCCAATTCTTCCGGATTTTTTAATTCTTCGCTTCTTTTTGTTTTTGTTTTTCTTTTTTCTTCGTGTAACACCATGGTAGATCCACCTCCCACCTCATATTCCTATCTATCTCCACCTCCAATAATTAACGATTCATTTTTCACTCTAAATCTTTGAAGTAATGCATCACTTCTTCAGCTATCAACTTGACGGTTGGGATGTAATCGCTATGCCTAACTAGCGGAGTAAGAACGAAATGCTCAGCACCAGCCTTAACGAATTCCTCAATCCTTGAGACAACATCATCAGGCGTGCCATAGATGAA
>QMZD01000321.1 GCA_003662985.1 Archaeoglobales archaeon
CGAAATCCCTATTCTCTTTCCGTTTACCTCGTAATGTCCATCGTAAGCGATAAGCGCGGTTCTTTGGAAGCCGGTGGTGTTACTACCGTCTATAACGATTTTCCTCATCACATGGACTTCATCGACAAGCTTCATGTTGAGCATTCTTGCAATCAAAACGGCTATCCTGATAGCTTCGCGATTAATCTCGGAAGGTGGTTCTTCGTCTGCTTCAACCAGGCATGTGGTATCATAAAATTTGTATATGAATCTTTTACTCCTCAAAACCTCCTCTCTCGCTGCCCTGTCCTCTTCTCCCATCTCGCTTTTCTTGGCCCTCAGGTATCTGAAAAACTCGAAGTTCGACTCCTCAACATCTCTCTGGATCGTGGGACATCTGCAGAACAGCTTTTCTTTCGTGTCGAGCTGCTGGTGAATCTCAATTCCAACCATCAGGCCGATTTCCTCATAATCCATGTTATCTAGATCTTCAACGCCAAAGAAATCTGCCATGCCGAATTCTCCTTGATAGCGAGGTTTTTAAAATTTGTTGCCCATGTTTCTGAATAGAAAAGTGATCTGGGAGAAGAAGTTTGCTTTGTTGGGAAAAAATTTTATATTGCCCAATACTTGGATTTATGCTGTAATTTTTTGGTGATGCTAATGTATGCGAGAATAAAGGTCAGGGATACCGTTAGAGTTCCCCCTTCACGGTTCGGTGAGAACATCAACGAAGTGATTGAAGATCTGCTCTGGGAGCAGTTTGAGGGAAAGCTCGATAAGGAATACGGGATGATAATAGGGATAGAGAGCATAGAGGATGTTGGGGAAGGCAGAATCATCGAGGGAGATGGGGCGGTTTACTATGATGTCGTTTTCAACGCCATCTCCTTTAAACCGGCAATGCAGGAGGTTATTGAGGGTGAGGTAATGGAAATAGTCGAGTTCGGGGCTTTCGTGACCATAGGCCCGCTCGATGCCCTTCTTCACATGAGCCAGATAATGGAGGATTACGTCGTCTATGATGACAAGAACAAAAAGCTGATAGGAAAGGAAACGAGGAGATCCCTTTCTGAAGGGGATTTCGTTAGGGCAAGAATCGTTGCATTGAGTTTGAAAGAAAGAGAGCCAGAAAAGAGCAAAATCGGACTGACAATGCGCCAGCCATGGCTTGGTAGCTTGAAATGGCTTGAGGAAGAGAAGATTAAGCTGGAAAAGGAGGTACAAAACTAGATAAGTTAGAAAATAATGAGAATAGGAGGTAAGTTATGCCGGATTACGCATGCAGGAAATGCAAGTTCATAAACCATGACACCTTGGTTTGCAAGAACTGCGGAAGCACGGATCTGACGAAGGAATGGTATGGCTATATAGTCATAATCGATCCGGAAAACAGCCAGATCGCTCAGAAGCTGGGAATCAAGATTCCGGGAAAGTACACGATTAAGGTTGATTAACTGATTATTTCTTTTCTCCATTATTTTGGCATGTCGAAGGGTTTAAAGCTTCCGGAAAGTCTCAGGGAATTTCTTGCTAAGCCTCACGGCAAACTTTATAGGGGAAAGGGCTTGGAAACGATTGAGAAAATCCGGGAGATACGGAGATATTCACCACTGGTGTGTGTTGGAGATCTTGTGACCTATTACACTTTTAAAGCAGGATATGAGCCTGATTTGGTTGTAATCGACTTAAAAACGGTCAGAGATCTGATTGATTCAGAGATGGTTGCTTATATGGAATCCAAACTCGTAAATTACATTAAGAAGAAGGTAAAAAATCCTCCTGCTTTGATAACACCTGAGCTAGCTGAGCTTCTGGTTGAAAGCGTTAAGGAATTAAAAAACAGGAAGATCTATGTGCTTGTTGAGGGTGAAGAAGATCTCGCAACTGTACTCTTAGTTTATCTTTTACCTTACAATTCCCTAATACTCTATGGCCAACCTGGCGAAGGTGTTGTGGCTTTAGTTGTAGATAGGGAGCAAAAAAATATAATACCCGGAGTCCTCGAAAAGATGGAAAGACTTGAAGATGGGGAAAAGATAATAAAACTCATCCTCGATGAGGGGATTCTCTGATGGAAATTCTCTGATTACGGAGGTGAACCGATGGAAATAGAGGTGGAGAGGGACAATACAAATCCACTCCTGAAGAGAAGGGAGCTACATATCAGATTGAGGTATGAAAAAGATCCAACTCCTTCAAGAAAAGCTGTACGGGAGAAGGTGGCTGGCCTCTTTAATGTTAGTCTTGATAGGATTGTTGTGAGCTACATTAAGCCGCAGTTTGGAAAGAGCGAAGCCATCTGTTACGTTAAAATTTATGAATCAAATGAGGATTTGCTGAAGACCGAGCCAAAGTACGTCATAACCAGAAACTTCGCTGAAGAAGAAGCTGAAACAGAGACTGAAGCGGAGGCTGGAGCAGAGGCCGAGGCGTAAGCAAAATTTGTAGGGATAAAAAGCAATAGATGAGGTGGTTGGATGGGCGTCCATAAGTACTATGAGATAAAGGGTGAAAAATTGATAAGGAAGAGGAAATTCTGCCCGAGGTGCGGTGAGGGTGTTTTTCTGGCAGAGCATGCTGACAGGCTTTCGTGCGGAAAATGCGGTTATACGGAATTTAAAAAGTAATCTTCTAAAAAGTAGTTTTTCTAAATGATCTCCCTTGGAATTGAAGGCACAGCCTGGAGCCTTAGTATTGGAGTTGTGGATGAGAAAGAGGTTTTACTGATAGAAAACGATCCTTACATCCCTAAAGAGGGGGGAATTCATCCAAGAGAGGCAGCACAGCACCATTCGGAAAGGATTGGAAAGCTTGTAAAGTCTGTTTTTTCTAAAATCGAACCTGATAAAATTGATGTAGTTTCATTCTCTCAGGGCCCCGGAATGGGTCCTTGTTTAAGGATCGTTGCAACAGCAGCTAGAGTTCTCTCTCTTAAATTAAAGAAGCCACTGGTTGGAGTAAATCATTGCCTTGCCCATCTTGAAGTTGGAAGATGGAAGACCGGAGCAAAAAATCCGGTAACTCTTTACGTTAGCGGGGGAAACTCGCAGGTAATTGCGAGGAG
>QMZD01000322.1 GCA_003662985.1 Archaeoglobales archaeon
AGTTCTGAAGTGATCTGCCGAGAAGCAAGGAGCAAGAAGCAATAACGTTTAAAAATCAGAAGTGAATTTAATTCTGATGGATCCAAAAAAAATCCTTTTTGTTGTAATAGATGGGGTTTCAGACAGACCGATAGAGGGCAAAACACCCCTTGACTCTGCTTCAACTCCAAATCTGGACTATCTCGCGAAAATTGGAATCAATGGAATAATGGATACGATAGCCCCCGGCATCAGACCGGGAAGTGATACATCACACCTCGCACTTTTTGGTTACGATCCCTTTGAGTGTTATTCGGGAAGGGGTCCTATCGAGGCTGCAGGAGCGGGAATAAAGCTTGAAGAGGGTGATCTCGCTTTTAGAGTTAACTTTGGTACCGTTGAAGGAGAAGGGAGTGTATTTGATAAAACCGTAGTTGACAGAAGGGCAGGGAGGATAGATGATACCGATGATCTCGTGGAGGCTGTGAGAAATATCGATCTAAGTAAATTCGGAATTGACTTCGTTTTTGAAAGGGGTTCCGGACATAGAGGGGCGATCGTTTTCAGGGGTAAGGTCTCGGATAGAGTTTCAGATACGGATCCAAAGGAGATGGGCTTGAAGGTTAAAAGGGCCAAACCTCTGGATGAAAGTGAGGAGGCAAGGATTACAGCTGAGGCTGTAAATTACTTCATGGAAGAGGCACATAAAATTCTGGAAAAACATCCAAAAAATCGCGAAAGGGAGAAAAATGGGCTTTTGAGGGCAAATGTCCTATTACTAAGAGGGGGAGGGAAGGTCAGGAAGGTTGAACCCTTTGAAGAGAAATTCGGGATGAAATTAGCTTTCATAACTGGAACGACCCTTATCAAAGGGATCGGAAAGTTTATAGGAGCGGATCTTATTGAGGTTGAAGGGGCAACGGGAAACAAGAAAACGAACCTTAAAGGAAAGTTTGAAGCAGCCGTTAAAGCCTTAAATGACTATGATATCGTTCTGCTTCACATAAAAGCGACAGATGAGCTCGGCCATGATGGGGATTTTGATGGCAAGATGGAGTTCATTCAAAAGGTCGATAGAGAAGCGGAGATCCTTAAAGGGCTTGATTTCTCAAAAATCTGCCTCATAGTAACGGCAGACCATTCTACACCGATAAAAGTTAGAGACCACACAGCAGACCCGGTTCCAGTTACGATAGTGCATGAAGGAGTTAGGGTGGATGAAATTGATAGATTTTCAGAGCTTGTAGCCTATAAAGGTGGACTTTGCAGAATAAGAGGTATAGACCTGTTTAATATAGTCTTAGATCTTACAAATAGAGCGAAGAAGTTTGGGGCTTGATCGCTAAACTGGCGGTGGATTGGATGGAGGAGATAAGGGATATTTCCGAAATTGAGGATAAAATGGATGAAGTAAAGGATGAGGAAAAGGAGTTTGCTTACAACAAACTAATCATCCCCCCAAATACGAAGTTTGAGGAGAGGAACATAGTCGTTGAAAAGGACATCGTCGTTGGGGCGGGCTGCAACATCGGTTATGGATTGATGGGGAGGAAGGTGATAGTCGGCGAAAAAACAACGGTTGGTGGAGACGTTGTTGGCGATGAAATAAGGCTGGATTCCTGGAATACAGTTAAAGGAAATGTTATTTGCAAAGGTGATGCTTATATAGGGGAGTTCACCACAATAGAGGGAAGATTGACTGTCTTTGGAGACCTCGAGATAGGCAGAAACGTAAAGCTCAAGAGCGGTTTTGAGGCAAAAGGACTGATAACGATCCAAGATCCTTTACCCGTGCTTATCTTTCTATTTCTCTATCTTCTTGAGCTTCTAAGGCTTGGAAGGCTCGAGGATGCTGAGAAACTTTTTGAGGTTGTCGATAAGATCGAAAGTCCTCTCGTCATCCCCGAAAACAGCAACGTAAACCTTGAAGTTATTCAGTCCAACTCAGATTTTGAGGCCATTGGGAGCAGAATTCTAGGAAATATAAGGGTTAAAAACCTGAAGGCCGAGGGTTGCGAGATCTTCGGAAGCATAAGGGCAAAGAAAATTTCTGTAGATGGTTGCAGAGTCCATGGATCGATAGAGGGAACGGACATCTATCTGATTAACGGTTCGGAAGTCTACGGAGCGGTGAAAGGAGAAAGAATCTTTATGGAGGATAACTGCTCAGTTGAATCATCCATAATTGGAAAGAGTGGTGTGTGGATAAAAAGACAGATTGAGCTACCAGACAGATCCATAACCCAAATTCTTGAAGATGCCGAAAGAAAGGCCAGAGAGGTAGTTGGAAAGATAGCTAAAGTTGAGGTTGTGGAGGGGGAGAGTGAAAGAAAAAGTGTGGGGGAGAGTGGGGAAAGTTGGGAAAGTGACGAGACCAAATTTGAAAAAGCTAAGGTTAAGAGGAAAAGATCAAAAGCGAAGAGAGCGAAGAGGAAAAGAGGGGGAACTGGAAGTAGGAGAAAGAAGAGAAAAAGGAGAAAAAGTAAAGTGAGAAGGAGCAGAAAAGTTAAGGATAAGAAAAAGAAAAAGGAGAAGAAAGGAAGCGGAGAAAAGAAAGAGGAAAAAACCAAGACCAAAGGGAAAACAAAGAAATAGTTTCGAGTTCAAATTTTGAGTGATAGAAATGCTTGAATGGGAATTGAAGAAATTCAAGAAGATGTTTCCTAACTTAAAGCATGAGGTTGAAGGAACGAAGATTCCAACAATCCTTGACCACTTCGAGAAGTGCAAGAGTGATGGAGATGCCCTCGAGCTCATTGACTTCTTTGAAAAGAATGGAGAGATCTCCGTAGAGATGGCGAACTATCTGAGAAAAAACATATCGAAGTACAGGGAGCTTTTTGGAACTAGAACTGAAGGAGAATACGAGAGAAGAGGGATAATATAATCTAGATAGGAGGAGTTCAATTGATTGAGATCGGTCTCGCAGGAAAGCCGAATGCTGGAAAATCAACTTTCTTCAAGGCTGCAACCCTCGCAGATGTGGAGATCGCAAGCTACCCATTCACAACGATCCAGCCAAATGTAGGGGTTGCTTATGTAAGAACCCAGTGC
>QMZD01000323.1 GCA_003662985.1 Archaeoglobales archaeon
CTTTCCACCCAACTTCTTTTAACCCCATCAATCATCAATCTTCCCTAACTTCTGCTTAATTTCTCAGGTCTAATTTCCCTCTCAAGCCTCCTTCACCTTGTAGCTCTCAAGCCTCCTTCACCTTGTAGCTCTCAAGCCTCCTTCACCTTGTAGCTCTCAAGCCTACTTCACCTTGTAGTAAACAACCCTGCCATTCCTCCTCTTGCTTACGTAACCCATCCTCACGAGCGTGTTGAGGTAGTGGCTCTCTATTGCCCTTCCTCTACCGGTGATGGAGGATACATCCGTGGCAGTTCCCTCCTTTAATTTTATAAGCGCGAGGAGAGTGGATCTCAAATTATCGGGAAGCTCAAGAAGGACAAACGGATCGAAATCAACCCTTTCGGTTTCCGCAAATTCAATTCTCCGAGTTTCTACAATTTCCGATTTCTCCAATTTCTTCTCTATTCCCTCCAAAGTTTTCTCAATTCTCATGAGAATTGAGATTATCTGCTCGAATTGCTCGAATTGGATTTTGTTTTCATCCATGCCCTGCTTTCTGCAATTGGCAATAATAAATATTTTGGCGATAGCACTCTCGGATCCATTCGGGCCGTTCGATTCGCAGGATTATATAGAAATTATAAAATTTAAGGTCTTCCCCCACATCACCACTCTGATAACCTCTGAATAACTCTCTTTTCCCTAAAACCCAGCTTAAAAGTCATCCCTGTCAGCAGGACAGAAAGAGAACACCTTTTCTTCATAGGTTCGACTGGTAGAAGAGTTAAGAGACCTTCATATTTGACACCGGAAAAATTGCTTTCGACCTCTACATAAAGCCTCTCTCCAAGGTAAAAGATGTTCCCCTTTTTGTACACTCCCTATCCTTACAGAGGTGTATGTCAAAATCAAACCTCTTCATCGTACCATAGATATTGAATTCACCCGTAGCACTTGCTACCAGAGTGGAATTATCATAAAGACGAGCGACAACAATGTATCTGCCTGGAGGAATCTCTTCGTGTATGGGGAAGGAGAAAACGGTCTTGCCTGTAACAACCCTTTTCACGACGTAGGGCGGATATTTATATCGAAAATTCTGGCTATCTTCACCGTATATCCATAGGGATACGATGTACTCTTTTTGGGGAAAATCCTTGAGGTTTACGGTTATGTTAACGACCTCATTAGCAGTATAGTTATGCTTTGGGATGCTGAGCTGAAGCTCCTGAGCATGTACTGGCATCATAAGGAGTAAAGAAAGATAAAACAACAACAAATACAGCCCTCATCTCCACACCCCCTTGAGATTATGAACGGCAAGCGGATCTCCGAAGAGAATGTATTTGGAGGCTAAATCGCAGTCTTCCAGTCTTGTCCACCAGCAAGTGAGGTCATTGCAGAAGATCGTGTGGTGGAAGCCGTTTAAAAACGGTAAATGGGTGGCACGAAGCACCATAACTTCACCATCGAAACAGTAGTCGCATTCGTAGCTGGAGGTGATGTCTATAGCCCCAAAGTAACCTATCGCCCCGTTCCTTATCCCTCTAACTCCGATGGTTGAAGTTCCTCCGCTGTAAACATCCGAAGTCGGGTAGACATCCGTGATCGCCATGGGTAACCTCAATTAGAGGGGTATGCTGTAGGAGTCTAACACCATGAACCACTGTGAAGGGGCTCCGTGATCAAAAAACGCTATGAGGTCGCTGTCCCTGAAGTTCTGCGGATCGATGTCATGCCTGCCGACGTAAGTCTGAACTGAATATCCCAGATCTCTCAAATACTCAGCAATCCTGGGAGTTCTCTCTTCAAAAGGTTCGGGAAAGCTGTGGGCAATGAGAAGGGCGTTACTCCTGTTTTCTTGGGAGACCTCATCCATGAAGAGTATTCTCGCAACGTAAGAAGAGGTGTCCGTGAGTGTCAGACCAAACACCCATCCAGCAGACAACCTCGTGTTTTCGGTAATTTTTCTGTCGGCAGCGACATAGCTAACGATGGGTTCTCCAGTGGGAGATATCACACACAGCCGGATAGCTCAAAAGAACGCTGAAGGGATCGGCGAGAATTGTCAGAAATCCCGGATAGTGTGGAAGGTAACCACGACTCTTCGGCCAGGGTTTGGTGGGATAATTTATCCATCGCAGAAGTTCGAGATTGATTGCCTCTGCAGCATCCTCTCTCGTCTTCATTTTTTCACATCTAATGTCATGAGACCAATGCGATGGAAAACGATCATACTGACGGGTTATGAAGGTTATATCCGGAACGAAAGCCGTTTTTCCACGAGGGCGTCTTTAACTTCACAGGCATCTCCCACTCCATTTTGATTCATATCCATCTGATCAGGATTGTAGACATTCGGGCAATTATCGCAGACATCACCGATACCATCCTTATCGGAATCGATTTGATCTTTGTTTGGCTCGTAAGGACGGTTATCTTCTGAATCCGGAATTCCATCCTGATCGGAATCTTGAATGGCTTTTTCAACGGTTAGATTACACGCATGCCACTCATAAGGGCCTTGCTTTTTCTGATTGTTCATCCAGATTTCATAGGAAGGCCATATTTTCCATTCTCCCGCCTGTGAAAGCTTTATGGATGTGGTCACCACAACCTTTTCTCCAACTTTAAAGATCCCATCTCTCTTCACGAAACCAAAACTGTCTACACCATTCGGCCATTTGGCAACCGCAAAAATTCCCTTTTCGGTAACGTGAGATCCACCTGACCGAAATTTTCAAGGGTGAAGTTTACGGTTATCGTGTCTCCCTCTTTCAGATTTGCTGGTCCTATAACTGTAAAATTCGTGAGTTTAACGAATTCAGGAGAGATATCGGGGCCAGCATAATGGCAGAGTGTTTCAGCCTCAACGGGTAGGGAGAAAAAGACCAAGACCAAGAGCAACAGAACCGTGATTATCACGCTTCTGTGTAGCACATTTCTGTTAGTTTGTATATTTTTTAATAAAATTTACGTAACTCAATCATATTCATATTCTTTCCATACTCACCTTGATGGGTAAAAAACAGAATGAGAGTTAAAGAAAA
>QMZD01000324.1 GCA_003662985.1 Archaeoglobales archaeon
CATAGTCAACTCTCTCCCTCATTTGCATTCCTTTTGCGAGAATTTTGCCGTAAATTTCCTCGATAAAACCTTCGTTCACGAACTTTAATCCAAGCTCGGAGACGACTCCTCTATGCGTTCTAGGGTGGATTCCTTTTATGCCGAGAAGAGCCTTTGACGCATAGAGCAAGTACTATGCCTGACTAACCGATGCCCCGTATTTTCCGTTATCAAATAAAATTTTCGCAGACTCGAGAGAATCGTAGGCCCTTTCCAAATACCTTTCATGCTCTGGCATAAACTTTGACACCCTCTCTTAGGAGATTCTTAATAAAAGCTGTTCTTTCGGCTTTCAGCATCTCAAAGTAACTCCTGCTCATTACGATCGGTGAGATGTAAATTCCATGCTGCAGGGAGAGGGGATATGTTACATCAACTACCTCGCCAAGCTTGACATCACCGATTATCAGCACGTCTGCATGTTCTTTCTGCTCTCACCTCTCGCAAAAGAACCGAACAGAATGACCTCCTCAACTCTATCTCCAAATTTTTCTCCCAGGCTTTGAGTGAGTTTTTCAACAAGTCTTTCAATTTTAGCCATAATACCACTACTAGAGTTTCTCGGTTTAATTTTTTTAATTTTTACATCCCTTGTTCTTTGGTTATTTTCTTAATTTTTAAAACTTATCAGATTATTATTAGCCTTCCGTTACTCAGGATGATAATCTTTTGATTGATCCTTAGCTGAAAGTTAAAAAGTTAAGTTATGAGACTTTCGTGGAGTGGGTAAATAAGTGAATAAGTGAATAAGTAAATAAGCAAATCCTCCAGATAAATTGAAAATTCACCTGAGAATTTTAGAAGATAAAATTTTTAATGGAAAGAAAATAATTGAAAACTCAATGAAATCCGAAAAGGATTCCGAGATAAAATCCGAGACTGAGCTAAGGAGAATGAATATCTCGATAACCGGATAGGTTATGTTAGTCTGGTTACGGGCTTGGGATTTGCTGAATTAAGCTACGATTAATTTTGTTGATGTTGATGCCGAGAAGGTTGATAAGGCTGGTCACGATCTGGAAAGAGCTTATGATGCTTTAGATGATGAATCCCTCAGCTATGCCGTTTTTCATGCTCAGCATTGGAAAAATAATCTGCACCTGAAATGGAAGAAGTGTTTTCAAGAGATCACGATGTTTCAGATTATTTGCAATTTTTATTTTAAAGAAGGAAGATAACGAAAGCGTTAAAGAGAGGCTTTATGCTGTCTTAGAAGTAATTGAGTGGTTCAGAGGTAAATGGAGTGAAACCAGATGATTAATATCGACGTAGGTAATGACTTAACATCCCACCTACACTAACCCAAACCTAAACAGAAATGCCAGCATTTCGGAGGGCTTTTTTAACTCTTTCGAGTTCCCTCTTTACCTCCCCCATCTCATCGGTTAGCTTTTTAAAATTCACCTCGATGTATTCCTTCAAATCCGATCTAAGTAAGTCTAATTTACCTCCTATTTCTTCTCTAGTAAGATCTATCTTTGTTCCGAGTTCTTCTCGCGTCTTCTCCGACTCTGTTCTGATGACATCAATCGTTTCATCCTGTTTTCCCAGCATTCTCAGGCCAACACGTACGATTTTGGATAGTTGTGCCGTATTGAAGCTTGTCCTGAAATTTTCGATGTCTCTTATTTTTCCGGCATACTCTTCAATCCTAATTTCCTCGACATCAGCCCCTTCTGGCCTCTCTGAATTTACGAATCTAATAAATTCATCCAGCTGCTCTTTGTCTCCGTCTATCAGCACTACCAAAGCCTCCTTACCATCAAGCCTTACGTTCCTTGCATCGAATCTGGAAATGAAGAGTCGATCAGCCTCCTCCAAGAGAAATATGCGGTATCCTACATCGTGAACCTTACCTATTATCGTAATCTTTAATGCCATGATCCTGATTTTCTAAGGAGATAGATAAAGCTTGCGTGGTTTGGGTTTCTCAATTCCGTTTTTCTGTTCAGATGGTAAATCGCGTAAATCGTGTGAATGGTTAAACTTCTTGACTTCTTGAATTCACATTATCCCGGTTTTCTTCGGCCTCCTCTCTAGTTATCTTGTAGTAGACATCATACTCAACCCCCATAGTCAACTCTCTCCCTCATTTGCATTCCTTTTGCGAGAATTTTGCCGTAAATTTCCTCGATAAAACCTTCGTTCACGAACTTTAATCCAAGCTCGGAGACTCCTCTATGTGTTCTAGGGTGGATTCCTTTTATGCCGAGAAGAGCCTTTGACGCATAGAGCAAGTAGTATGCTGATTAACCGATGCCCCTTTGTCACAATCACTTCCCAGTATTTTTGGAGCTCCTTCAGGAGATATTCCGGGGCATAAAATTTGACTTGGCCCGAGAGAATAACGTCCCTTAGTTTCGAGTATTTCGGAATTAGAGCTGAAATTACAATGTTGGTGTCTACGACTACATCTCTAACTACAGCCCTAGTCTCTTTTTCTCCTCTTTCCATACTTCTTCCCTTATCTTTTCAAGCTCCTTTAGGTCGTCTTCTCCAATATCTATTTCTGTGATTGTTCTTTCAATAAGCTCCCTTTTTCTCTTTTCCAGAGCTATTATCCTCTCGATCTGAAGCCTGAAGAATTCTTCATCCATCCATTCTGGTATTTTAATCGAAATTTCTTTCATATGCTTCACCTTCTCGAAATTGAATTTATTTTAGCCCTATAGGATAAAATGGAATTTAAACTTTTCATCGAATAGGCGAATGAATGCATAAATAAATTTAAGATAAATTTAAGATGGAGCTAAAAAGTCTATCTGGCCAGGATTAAGAACATCATAGAATACGAATAAATTTTTAATGGAAAAGATTAATCGAAAATTTCGATGAAACTCGATGAAATCCAAGACAAATCGCTAACCGAAATGAAAACGATGAACGTCTCGATGATCGGATTGGGCTACGTTGGTCTGGTCACAGGATTGGGATTTGCTGAGCTAGGCCACAGGATCAATTTCGTTGATGTTTATGC
>QMZD01000325.1 GCA_003662985.1 Archaeoglobales archaeon
CTCACCCTTCTTTCCTTTTGCTCGCTGTCAAAAGCCCTCCATTCGGACCTTCATCGATGTAGGCTTCTTCAACAACGAGTCCGCAGTCCTGGCAGATCAGCTCCCCGCCTGTAGTCCAGCATGAGCCTCGGGCTTCCGCATTCGGGACAGAGCTCTACTTTTTCTTCGATCTCTCTTGTCTCTTCGATTTCTTTTTCTGCTTCTGCTTCTAACTCTTCCTCTTTTTGGACTTCGAGTTCTGCTATCTCCCATCCCCCCAATGATAATCTTCAGAATTGCTTTTTTATTTTTAATTCTCTCACAAGCTTCTAAAATAACATTAAAGACGGAAATTAGATACACCACCCCCCAGAGTTGGCTTATTTTCCAGTTTTAATCTTAATTTATACCTTAATTTAATACCTAACCTGCCCAGAAACTTCGTTATTTAATTATTTAAAGCTTGTGAAAACCTCCTTGACCATTCCCTTTATGCTCGTTTGTGTAAAAGGATAATATTGCACCAGCGGGATAATGAAAGTCTCTCTTAAATCTACCACCCCAGAAAATTTTAGTAACATTTATTCTGTTACCATGCTCCTTCATCTGCAGCCTCATCGTTTGAGCCACTAAGCTTGCTTGCCATACACGCCTTTTATCTTCTAGCTCTTTCAACTTTTCAACTTTTTAGCTTTTTATCCTTTCTATCCCTTTTTCCAGCTCAAACCTCTCTGTCCTTTAGCATCCTCCTTAAAACTTTTCCAGCCGGAGATCTTGGAATGCTGTCAACAAATTCAAGCTCTCTTATCCTCTTGTATTCTGCTATCCTCTCTCTAACCCACTCTATGAGTTCCTCTTCCTTAATTTTCCCCTTATATTCATCTTTTAAAGCAACAAAAGCCTTTGAAATCTCTCCCGCAATTGCATCCGGCTTGCCAATAACCGCAGCATCGAAAACTGCCGGGTGCTTGAGAAGCAAAGCCTCAACTTCCGCCGGAGCAACTGTATGTCCCTTATACTTAATCACCTCTTTTATCCTGTCGATGAGGTGATGGTAACCCTCTTCGTCAATGTATCCAAGATCCCCCGTTCTCAACCATCTCTCTCCATTAATCTCTATGAATCCATCACTAGGATCTCTGTTTAGGTAGCCTTTCATTATGTTCGGTCCTTTCAAGACTATTTCTCCCATCTCGCCAAAGCCTAGCTCTCTCCCGTTCTCATCGATAACCTTAGCTTCAACATCCGAGAGGGCGATTCCTTGGGTTTCGGGTCTGTTCGCATAGAACGGATTTAAAGCAACGCATGGAGAAGCTTCCGTCATTCCCCAGCCGTGCTGGAAAACCAAGCTTTCGTTGTTGCATTTCTCCTTGAGAATCGGCTTTATCCTTGCCATGACATCCTCAGGCACGGGAGAAGCTCCGATTATGGCGAGTCTCCAAGAGCTCCAGTTGTAGCTTCTCTCGCTCTTCTCAAGAAAGTCAGTAAGGTAGATTATCATTGCCGCCGTCGTTCCGATAACTGTAACTTTGTACCTTTCGATGAGCTCGCAGAATTCCTTGACATCGAACCTCTTCATGATTACGAAGCTTAAGCCTGTCCACACTCCGCCGAGCATGAGTATGTGCAAGGCGTAGGAATGGTAAAGGGGGAGTGTTATGAGCGAGACATCGTTTTCATGGATTTCAGAAGCAACCGCAAACTGAAGAGCGTTCGAGACCGCGTTAAAGTGGGTGAGCATAACGCCTTTCGGAGTGCCTGTAGTTCCTGCTGTGTAAGGGATAACGGCGACATCCTCCTTTGGATCGACTTGGAGGTCAATCTGCTCAAGTGTGTTTGCTTTATTTTCTTTGCCTCTCTCAATTATCCTCTCTAAAATTATGCATTCTACTTCAGCCTTCGAGTTCTTGACAGTTGGATGTAGCACCTCGTCAACGACTATTCCCTTCGCTCCACTATCTTTGAGGTGGAATTCCAGTTCGTACTCCTTGAAGAGTGGACTTAAGGGAACTACTGCGCATCCAGCTCTTATTATTCCAAAATAAGCTATTATCCATTCGATGCTGTTTGAGGCATATATTGCTATTCTGTCTCCCTCTTTCATCCCAAGCTCCCTGAGCTTTGAAGCAAATTCATCAACCTTTGAATTGAATTCCGCATAGGTAAGCTCGTAGGGGTAAAGGAAGGCGAGCTTATCGCAGCGCCTAGTCGTCTCATGTAAAACCCCGTCTATTCTCATTGAAGGATAGTAGAGGTGAGGCCTTTTCAGATAAACCATAGTGAAATTTATCTGAAAAAGATTTAATGTTTTTGATATTTTGGTAGGACACCACAGCTATTCTGTACATGGAAAAAAAAACTTAGGTTTAGGAATGGGAGCCGATCTATTAATTCCATTAGAAATGGTGTTTCTGGTTTTGCTTGAGAAGCAAAAGATTCAATCCCTCTGCAGCTTTTAGAGTGCCTGTAAGGTGATCAAGGCTCCGAGTATTTTTCTCTCGGACGACAGCCTTCAAACTTTTGGTCCTGTTCCAGCATGGGTATAAATTCTTTTTACACTCTATCCAGTTTCATGACTTCAACGACGAATAACTCATAGCATGCTCTAAGAATTCGTTAAAAGCTTTCTCAGCCTCTTTTGTCCTATCTTTTAACTCAGGCTTTTTAACTCAGCCTCATCAAGGGAATTCTTCAATCTCAACAGAAAGCCCATCACCTTCTTGACATCCCGCTTTCTTGTTTCGAGGCCATCTCCATGTTCCCATAGTTTGTAGTTAACCTCTCCATAGATGGATCAAAGTCTATTTATCTTTGAAGTTCAATATTGTTACAGCACCAAAGTTTTAACCCCTGAAGTTTTTACTATGTAGCTTACCTATCTAAAATTGTTTGAGTCATCTTTAAATAAATGAAGTAAGATACCATATGAAGACCTGGGATTACAACTCGTAACTTAAAAGGGGAGAGAAGGGTTATGGAATTCCTTCCTATGGAAAAAAAGAAACTCAAAAATTTAAATTTAAAAA
>QMZD01000326.1 GCA_003662985.1 Archaeoglobales archaeon
GTAGAAGGTTTCTTTTCAAGGTTTAAGGAGAGAACGAAAAGATTCTGGACAGATTTCCGCATAATAGTTCCTTTGATTCGGTACAAAGTTGGTTGGAGAGTTTTATGATGTTTTACAATTACTGGAGGTGTTAACTTGACACCACCCTTTGCCTCTACCACAACTTGATAAAATTATGTGAAGAGTATAAATATTAGTAAAAAACATAAAACAAATATATAAATCAATATGAAAGTAGAGATTATATATATACTCCTAAGAATGAGTTCAGAGAAGCAAGAAAGGATATCAAGGAGAGAATCGATGAGCCTGAACCATCATTCGAACCGAATTTATTGCTTTTGTTCTTGACAGCTGGGAGCTTTAAGGACTCTAAGGCTCTTCTCGAAGTATAAGATTAGAACAACTCAGAACAATTTAGTTTCCACACTTTTTATCTGATTATACAAAATATCCGATTCTACCAAAAGACAACTTTCGTTTTTTGATGAAACCATTGGAGGGGACAAAAATATAAACAACGGGGTAATTTTTGCGCTCCATCATGAGAAATAAGAAAAGTTTTTCTATTAAACAATAGAAGTGATTATAATCACCAAAACTCAGATGTAAAAATGAGAGCTGAAATCGTTTATACTCCCAAAAATGAGTTTAAGGAAGCGAGAATAGACTTAGAGGAGAGAATAAAAGAGGTTAAACTATCTGGTTTCGAACCGAATTTCATACTGATGTTTCTAACAGATGGAACGTTCAAGGACTGGAAGAGGTACAACGAGTTTTTCAGGGAGGGGTTTCCCGATGTGCAGATGCTCGGTTGTGTTGTTGAGGGGTATGCCGCTAGAGATGAGATCTGGACGAGAGGGGTAGTTGCCCTGCTTGGGGAATTTGAAGGAGAAGTTGAGGTTTATTTTGAAAGTGGAGACAAGGTAGAAGAAGTTTGTAACAGGCTTGGTAAAAAGATTAGAGAGAGATACGATTCCATTCTCGCCATGTTCCCTGTGTTCTACTTTCCTGGGAGGCTGGAGTTCGCGAGATTATTTATCAATGACAGACTTTATTATCGAAGATACAGGAATCAAGAAACCTTAGAGGGGAAGAAAAGTGTGTTGGGGGAGTATTCCAAATATCTGGAGGATCATTTTATCTTTCCCATCGACAAGGTTTTAAAATACCTGAGCGAAAGTACGGGAGGAGAAATTCCTATAATGGGAATGAATCTCATGCCTTTAGAGGGAAAGGTTGGGACTCCTATTATTCTGGCGAATTATGAGGAGATTGGGAGAGGGGTTGCTGCTATGTGCTTTAAGGGGGAGGTTAATGCTGTCTATCATGATATATATCCTGAAAGGGGGAATAGTTTCGAGGAGACTGTTGAGATAATTAAAGAGTATTTCTCGAATGTTGAGGAGGTGGAGGTTGTTAAAGCAGGAATTGCCATTGGTGAGATAAATGGAATGACTCCAATGGAATTTTTGAGGATGAAAAGGGTTGCTTATGAAAGAATAGGGGAGGGAGAATTCCTGGATAAAGTCGAGAAAGGGAAGTTACAGACAGTTACACCCTATGGATTGGCTTTTGTAAATAAAAATAACTTTAGTTCTCTACTATTTGGGCTTGTTAACTCCCCCGTAAATATCTACCCCTCCCTTATCGAACTAGATAATTTCGAAGAGACCGGAATATTTGTAGGAGAAATATTCCGAGAAGGTACAAAGAAATTTGCTGAAATAACCAGATACAAAAAAAGATCTGGTGCATTTGACCTATTTTTATTTGATATGGATATGATTCCCTCGTTTAAAAGTAAAATTTACAAGGTTGTTGCTGAATTAACCGAACACTCACCTAACAAATTAGGCCTCTTTGTTGCACCTCCTTCTGCTTATTTACCTTATGTAGCTAGTAAAAGTCTGGTGGAGATTGATAGAGGATATTTTGTGACTGGATCGGGTTCTAGTGCCCTTCTAGAATTTTAGCAGATTAATTAAAGATAACAAAACAAAGAAAAATATATTGGACACACCTAATACGCTCAGCGGTTTAATTAAATATGAGTCAATAGTCCATTTACTCCTATGTGATACAACGATGACATAAAGTGGACTCAGAATACTCAAGAGACAAACAATAGAGGGGCGTGAGAATAGATCCAGAAATATCCCCCCAATAAAGACTATGTAAAAAACCAATAGAAAAAATAGAGATGCTTTGAGATTAGTTTCAGGAGAGAATTTCACCGCAAGGGTATTTAATCCAGCTAATCTATCCCCAGTTGTATCTTTTATATCTTTTAAGAAGACTCCCCATAATCCAAAAAATAGCATCATAATCGATAACATTATTGCCTTTAAATTGGTGGGCGCTGCAAGGTTCCATAATACAAGAGTAAACAAAGGATAAGAGAATATGTAAGTCACCAGTTCGGTGATATAATTTTCCTTTAGTCTCACAAACACTTTCCCAAAAAAGAGTTTATCCGAGTACATCCAAGTAAGTACGGCCACGGGAAGAAAGCAAAGAATGCCGAAAAATGATAAAGTCCAAATAAAAACCAAACTAAACGAGAAGATGTACAAAAATAAACATAGGAACACAGTATTTTTCCGAAGTTCTTTGTTTTCAGCAAAAATATTGTCTTTTCCCGCTAAAAGATCTTCTTCTACATCATTAACATGGTTCCAAAGATTTATTGCAGCAAAGAAAAGGAAGGATAACATTGTTATTTTAGTAAATACTAAGAGATTGGTTTGCTCGGCTAAAGAGAAAATCAAAAATGGAATAACTGGGAGTGGGTAAAATACTGTGGCTGGGGTAGCAGATAGTTTAATTATTTGTTTAAAATATTTCATCCATTTCTTTAGAGCTATGGTATGAAGAACACTCTAATTTTCTTGAAGGTTTCCTCTGCCTCTTTCCTCTTGTCCTTCATTTTTAAACACCTCCATGATAATGAGGCTTTATACAGTATTTAAATTTTTTCACAAATATAGTTCCATCATTATTA
>QMZD01000327.1 GCA_003662985.1 Archaeoglobales archaeon
TAATCCCTCACAGCGGCTATTGCTATCTCTACAGGGCCTCTAATAGCGGTCAAGCCCCCTCTTATCGTCACCGACAGGATGTCGATGTGCATATGTTCAGGTGGATTTTGGAGGATATCATCCTTGTCTGTGACGTGAAAGTGATGGTAAGTGATGATGTAATTGGGTTTTGATTGTTAATTTTACTGTGTTCGCTGGAGTTAAGGAGTAATTGACTATTAAACCAATTCCATCTCGAATGTTAAACTAATAACAGGGTCGATTCTAATCTCTAAGCTCCTGAGCTACCGCTTTGGAGCCTTCTCTTCTCATGGGGAGTATGCCAACGATTGCTATGAAAACTGATCCAAATATGGAGAGGGCAAAGTATCTTATTGCATCTCCCTCTTCCATTTGGAAAGGCTCGTAATTTGAAAGGATGTACAGGCTCCCACCCCAGAGGGCTAAACCTGCGGAGATGAGCAGGAATGAGATCGAGATGTATTTCATGAAACTTTTGTGCTCAATTATCGCATCAAGCAATTTTCCTGCTGCTATGAAAATCCCTGAAGCTGTATAATACCAGATCGCTCCGTAGATGAAGGATGTTGCGAGGGTAATCACTCCTGGAGACACGGGTTGATTGCTGAACCTCCAGAAGGTGTAGAAACCCTCTATGAGTCCGATGATAAGCAAAATCGCCGCTATAATATAGGTTACAAAGGATATTCTTCCCTCAAGCAGTGCCGTTTTAGTGTTGTAGAAGAAGGTTTCTATGCCCGTATCCAGATCGTAGGCTCTCAGGATCAGATATATGCCAACGAGTAAAATGATAGTTCCAACGGCATACTGTGGGTAATTTGCGAAAACGAAGATGGAATAGATTATCAAAATGATCCCGATTGGCACAAAGAATGTTTTTGCAATTTTTGGATCGCTCAACATCTTTCTCATGAGGTAGTAGGTTCCCTCAATCGTTTTGCTTTGTTTCACAACTATCCTCCTAACAGAGTCTATCTTAAATCTGGAACTGATTATGGGCAGAACGAATTCATCCTCAGAACCATCCGATACGACTACTACACTGGAAGGCTTAATTTTTCGTTTTATGAAATCCAATTGCTCTGCTATTTTTGTGTCAGAGGAAATTCCAACCTTTTCATCCCCGGTTATCGTTGCAATTTCGGCATCCTCTCCTCTTTTTATAAGTTCGTCGTATATTTTAATGGCGGCGAATATTGTGTTTATATCCGAATCCTCTGGATCCGCCTCTGCTAGCTTTATCGCGGCATTCAGATTGTTACTTCTACCTATAATAACACCCTCAATTTTTGCTTTTCTTCCAAGGTCGTTATCTCTGTCTATCGCGAGAACGACTTTTTTAGGCATTTAATCCTATTTTTCCAGGAGTATATATAAAGGTTTTTCACTTAAGTTTGATGAGGCTCGAGGGAAAATTTTATTGATACCTTTATAGCTTTTTTGAGTTTTTGAATCAAAAATTTTTTATAATAAGATTTTAACCAATTTTACAGATGGTAAGAGCGGGAGATAAAACCCAGTTTGATTGTTCACACCTCAATTCCTTTTATTCTCTGTTTAGCTGTGATTTTGAGGATCATATTTCTCTTCTCATAAACTCAGCAGGGGTTTTATCTATTATAAATAGCATCAAAGGGTTAATAGTTTGTTCGGTTGATAGTTGGGATCTATCGCCTTTAGGTATTTTTGGAGATTTTGAATGCCGAGCAGAATATTTTGTCTCGTGTGAGGGTGTGAGAAAATCAATAGCTGGAAGAAATGCTGTGCTTTGGGACTGTTCCGGTTGTAAACTCTGCAGTGATGTTGAAAGCGTTTTTCTGTTGCCGATATTTTTTGAGAATAGAGTTTATGCGATGTTTGGATTTTTCGGCGATTTTAACTCTGAAGACCTCAGGTTTTTGGAATGCGTGGGAAAAGCTTTAGGATCGCTTGTGTATATAATAGATGTGAAAAAGGAGCTATTTCTAGCAAAAGAAATTGTTGTTGAAAACCTCAGCCAGTTTGAATACATCGTCGACAAGCTTAGAAACCCACTCACGGCCATTGTTGGTTACTTGGAAATAAGAGAAGACATCAGTTATGAAAAGGCATTTGAGGGTATTAAATTACAGACTGAGAGGATGAAAAGGGTTTTAGATGTTCTAAAAAAGCGGGAAAAAATAACCTATGACTTGAAGAAAAAGTTTGAGGAGATTTTTTAGAGGATCGTTGGGGATCGAGGTAAATCAATAAGTTGAAAATTTTGCCATCTAAAAGAGCGGCTGTACTTTTCTGGTGATTCCCGAGCTGAAACACCCAAGATACGTGTCTGGAGGACAGCGTAAATGATATCCTCACTTCAAACTCTACCGCTTCTGAAACTTTTCCGTCTTAAATTATCGAGTAATATTATAGTAATATTATTTTATCTTAAAGTATTTACGTTTGAGGAAGGAAGTAACATGACGTTAAACCTAGTGTGTTGAAGATTAATTTTGAGCTGATTTGAAAATCACTTATTTGATGGATTCTGGAGTATGAAAGTGATTATGACTACTATGGCTTAGACCCTCATTTCTCCTGTTTGTTTCAATCAACATAAAGTTTGTGTGTGGTTTTATCTATATACTCATAATTTTCTTTAATTTATCACCATGGCTAAGATTAAGTTATGGTTTTGAAATTTAGTTTAAAGTTCGTCTTTTTATTCCAACTCAATTCCTACTCAATTCCTTATCCACCTTTTATTTACGATTTAAAACTCTACCTCAATAGTTCTTGTATAACCTTTTAAGCGAGGTCTCTTTAGTACATTCTAGGTTGTTCATACTTCTGCCATTTTCCCATTACCATAAGAATGAGGGAATTATGTCGATAATTCTTCCAGATCGTTGTTAATTTTACAGTGCTCATATTGAACGCCTATCAACTTATGCATCTCTGAGACGCTTCTATAAACTCCGTCATCTCCTCA